>JACCUM010000299.1 GCA_013811805.1 Geodermatophilaceae bacterium
GGGTAAGGGCCTGCTGGACCGCGTAGGCGTCGCGGACCATGTCGGTGAGGCTGCGCTGCGCCGACCAGCCCACGTCCTGCGCGATCCGGGCGCTGCTGGCCACCAGCCGAGCCGGATCCCCGGGGCGGCGAGGGCCGTCCTCGGCCGGCACCGGATGTCCGGTCACCTCGCGGACGGCGGCGATCACCTCACGCACGGAGTAGCCGCTGCCGCAGCCGAGGTTGTAGATCCGGTGCTCTCCGGGTCGGACCGTCTCCATGGTCAGCAGATGGGCGGCGGCCAGATCGGCGACGTGCACGTAGTCCCGTACACAGGTGCCGTCGGCGGTCGGATAGTCCGTGCCGTACACCGTCAGCGAGTCCCGCTGCCCGGCGGCAACCTGGAGCGCGATCGGGATCAGGTGTGTCTCGGTGGTGTGCCGCTCGCCGAATCCGTACGCGGCGCCGGCTGCGTTGAAGTAGCGCAGGCTCACCGCGGCCAGACCGTGCACCCGGGACTCGCCGGTGAGCATGTGGTCGATCGCCAGCTTCGTCGCGCCATAGACAGAGGTCGGCTGGGTACTGGCGTCCTCCTCGATCGGGACCACCTCAGGATTGCCGTACGTCGCTGACGAGGAGGAGAACACGAGCCGGCGCACATCCGCAGCGCGCATCGCATCGAGCAGGTCCATCGCGCCGCCGACGTTCTCCCGCCAATAGAGCTCCGGTCGTTTCTCGGACTCACCCACCAGGCTCTTGGCCGCGAGGTGGATCACCGCCTCGAAGCCAGCCTCCCGGGTCAGGACATAACCCACGTCCGACAGCGACGACTCGACGAAGCTGGCCCCGGGCGGAATCGCATCGGGGTGACCGGTGGACAGGTCGTCCAGGACCACTGCCTCGTGGCCGGCCTCCAACAATGCGGCCGTGACTACGCTGCCGATGTAGCCGGCACCACCGGCGACCAGAACCTTCACGCCGGCAGCTTAGGCGATCACCCCGGTCGCACCCGGCGCCGACGCACCTCGAGGAGGCCATCCGGTGTCGGTACGCGTACGGCCTGCCATCGCGGAGCTCGCGGCCTACCAGCCCGGGCGCAGCGCAGCAGATCTGGCTCGGGAGCTGGGGATGTCCCAAGCGATCAAGCTGGCCAGCAACGAGATTGCGTATCCGCCGCTACCCAGCGTGGTGGCAGCCATCGCCGAAGCCGCCTGCGACGTGAACCGGTATCCCGACAACGGCGCTACGGACCTCACCGCGGCGCTGGCGCGGCGCTTCGACCTCCCGGTCGAGTCCGTTGCCATCGGTTGTGGATCGGTGAGCCTGTGTCAGCAGCTGCTCCAGTCCTTCACCGGTCCGGGTGATGAGGTTCTGGTCGGCTGGCGCTCGTTCGAGGCCTATCCGCTGCTGGTCACAGTCGCCGGAGCCACCCTGGTACGCGTACCCCTGCGCGAGCAGACCCACGATCCCGAAGCCATGGCAGCCGCTATCACCGACGCGACCAGGGTGATGTTCGTCTGCAACCCCAACAATCCCACGTCTACGGCGTTGGGCAGCGCGGGGCTCAAGATCCTGCTCGATGCCGTCGGGCCGGACACGCTGATCGTGATCGACGAGGCCTACCGCGAGTTCGTCACCGACCCAGACATCCCGGACGGGCGCGAGTTGATGCGTGGCCGGCCCAACGTGTGTGTGCTGCGGACGTTCTCGAAGGCCTATGGACTGGCCGGTCTGCGGGTGGGATATCTGCTCGCCGAGGACCCGGTGATCGCCACGGCAGTACGCAAGACCTACGTCCCGTTCAGCGTCTCCACGCTTGCCCAAGTCGCCGCAGTCGCGTCCCTGCGGGCAGAGGACGAGATGCGTCAACGGTGCGGCGCAGTGGTCTCCGAGCGCGAGCGGGTCACCGCCGCGCTGGTCGACCTCGGGCAGCCGGTCCCGAAGAGCCACGCCAACTTCGTCTGGCTCCCACTAGGGCCCGATGCGCTGGAGTTCGCCGGTTTCTGCGAAGCACGTGGCGTCATCGTGCGGCCGTTCGCCGGCGACGGGGCGCGCGTCACGATCGGTCAACCGCAGGAGAACGACGCCTTTTTGTCAGCGGTTGCTGACTGGGACGGCTCTCGAGGCTGAGCCCTCGCTTTCGGTGCCTCCTGATCTGTTGCAAGGATGGAGGGATGCCGCGCCCCAGGGTGCTGTCCGGCATCCAGCCGACAGCCGACTCCTTCCACCTCGGCAACTACCTAGGCGCTCTGCGGCACTGGGTGGCGCTGCAGGAAAGCCATGACGCCTTCTACTGCGTCGTGGACCTGCACGCGCTCACCGTCGAGCCCGATCCCGTGGCTTTACGGCACCGGACCCGGACGAGCACCGCCCAGTTGCTGGCGATGGGCGTCGATCCGGAACGGAGCACGCTGTTCGTGCAGAGTCACGTGCGAGCCCATACCCAGCTGGCGTGGCTGCTGCAGTGCATGACCGGGTACGGCGAGGCCGGTCGGATGGTGCAGTTCAAAGAAAAATCAGCCAAGTCAACCGATGGCGACCGGGTGACCGTCGGATTGTTCAGCTATCCGGTGCTCCAGGCTGCCGACATCCTGCTCTACCACGCCGATGCCGTACCCGTCGGCGAGGATCAGCGCCAGCACCTCGAGCTGACCCGCGACCTGGCGCAGCGGTTCAACTCCCGACTGGGTCAGACCTTCACAGTGCCTGAGCCCTACATCGTCAAGGAGACTGCGCGGATCGCCGACTTGTCCGATCCCGCCGGGAAGATGAGCAAGAGCGCGTCGAGCGCCGCCGGAATCCTCGAGGTGCTGGACGACCCCGCGGTCAACTCCAAGAAGATCAGGAGCGCGGTCACCGACACCGGCCGGGAGATCACTCACGACCCGCAGAACAAGCCAGGCGTGTCGAATCTCCTCGTGATCCTGTCCGCGCTCACCGACACCGGCCTGGACAAGCTCGAGGAGCAGTACGCCGGAGCCGGATACGGACAGCTGAAGGCGGATGTGGCCGAGGCGGTCGAGGCGGTGATCGGGCCGATCCGGGTGCGTACCAGGGAACTGCTCGACGACCCGGGCGAGGTGGACCGGGTTCTGGCCTCGGGGGCGCAGCGGGCGGCCGCGGTGGCCGAGGCGACCCTGACCTTGGCCGAGGACCGGATCGGGTTGCTGCCCAGCATGTCCGGGCACCGATGAGCGTCCTGGGTATTGCGATCCCGATCCCGGACCCACTGGGCAGCCTGCTGACCGAGTGGCGGATCAAGGTCGGTGACCGGCTGGCCCAGCTGATCCCCCCACACGTCACCTTGCTGCCGCCCACCGATGTGTCCGGAATGCCGCTGCAGGAGCTGCACGAGCACCTGGACCTCGTCGCCGCCCGGCATCCGCCGTTCCAGCTGCACCTGGCCGGGACCGGATCCTTTCGCCCGGTGTCACAGGTGGTTTTCGTCAACGTGGCCGATGGCATCTCGGCGTGTGAATTGCTGGCCGGCGACATCCGATCGGGGCTGCTGAGCCGTCCGCTGACATTTCCCTACCATCCGCACGTCACGATCGCCCACGACGTGTCACCGGACATGCTCGACCTTGCCTATGACGGGCTGCTCTACGTGGACCAACGGATCCAGGTAGACGCCTTCTGCGCATTCGAGCAGGACCTCTCCGGACGATGGGTGCCCGTGACGCGGTATCCGCTGCGGGGAGCAGCCGGTGGCTGAAGGCTCGGCATCACCGACGTCGAGCGACAACTCCGCAGCGAAGCAACCGGGTCGCCTCGATCGGCTGCGCGCACGACATGGCTGGCTCGATCACGTTGTTCGGGCGGGCACCCTCTATATCGAGCGAAACGCCGACGTCCTGGCCGGGAGCATCACCTACTTCGGATTCCTGGCGTTGTTCCCACTGCTGCTCCTGGCCGCGTCGGTGTTCGGCTTCGTGCTGACCGGCCGGCCGGAGTTGCTCGACGCCGTCATCGCCCAGATCGTGGAGTACATCCCGGGTTCGGCCGGTGACGAGCTGGTCGAGGCACTCAATGCGGCGATCGAGTCGCGTAATGCCGTTGGAGTCGTGGGGTTGCTCGGCCTGATCTATGCCGGACTCGGTTGGATCGACAAGCTGCGCCTAGCGATCCAGACCCTGTGGCAGGGCAAACCGGAAGCCGGCAACCTTCTGCAGAATTACGCCCGGGATCTCCTCACGCTCGTCGGGCTTGGCGGCGGCCTGACTGCGTCACTGGCAGTCACGGCAGTGGGTACGGCCGCAGCCTCCTTCTTGGTGGATCTGGTCGGGCTCTCGGAATTTCCCGGCGTCACCTTGATCATCGGGGCGCTGGCCATTGCCCTGGCCGTTGTGGGCAGCACCGTGGTCTTTGCCTGGTTGTTCGGGAGTCTGTCCGGACACGACATCACCTACCGCGCCGTCCTGCCGGGCGCGATCCTGGCCGCGGTCGGCTTCGAGGTCCTCAAGCTGATCGGCGGCGTCTATCTGTCGCTGGTCTCCAACAATGTCTCAGCCGGCGTGTTCGGCAGCGTTGTCGGCATCCTGTTGTTCATCTACCTGGCCTGCCGATTCCTGCTCTTCTGCGTCGCCTGGACGGCCACCCTGCCGCGGTTTGCGGCACTGGGACTGGCTCCTGCGGGAGAGGTGGGGGTTCCGTACGCCGCACGAGGCGGCTCTGGCGGGGATCAGCCGGATGCCGTTGCAGCGCTGGCCTGGGCAGTTTCTGCGGCTGGTCGTTCACCGGATCGACCCACAGCAGCGCCGGTAGCCTCACCGGCTGTTGTCGCCGCCGGACTGGTCGCGACCGGCGCCGTCGTCGCCACCCTCACCCGCCCACTCGTGCGCCGCTGGTGGCAGCGAGGTCGGGGGCCTCCCACCTCCGGTGACCCGGCCACCACAAGGAGGGGGTAGCCCGACGGTCGAGTTCCCGGCGACCGGCCCGCGTCATTCCGACTCCTTTACCTCGTCCGCCCAAACCTTCATTGCGACGAGTTGCGGGGCGCCGTAGGTCGTGACCATGGCCACGTCGAGCGCGTCGCGTCCACGCCCGATCACGACCCGGCCCTTGCGCGGCCTGTTGTTGCGTGGGTCGAACGTCCACCACCGGTCGCCCAGATAGACCTCCATCCAGGCGGCGAAATCCATCTCCCCCGGCGGCAACACGACATCCATGTCCGGGAGGTAGCCGAAGACGTAGCGGGCCGGGATGTTCAGCGCCCGGCAGAACGTGATCGCCAGGTGGACGTAGTCGCGGCAGACGCCCTGACGTGATTCGTGAACGTCGACGGCCGTTGTCAGCGGGGTGCTGGAGCCGTGGGTGAACTCCAGATATCCGTTGACGTGGTTCACGATCGCCTGCACGCGGCGGTATCCGGGCTGCTGCGCGCCGAAGCGCTCCCAGGCTTCGGATCCCAGGACGTCGGGTAGCACGTAGCGGCTGGCCAACGTGTAGTGCAGTGCGTCGTCGGGGAGCTCGCTGACCGGGGTCTCGGGAACGTCGAGGTCGACCTCCTCGGTCGCGTCGGGCACCTCGACCACCGCGTCGTAACGCACCGCGGACGTCCCCACCGGCAGGTTGAGCCGCAGACAGTCGTTGCCGTACAGGTCGGTGTAGCCGTGCTGCTGCAACGTCGGAGTCGTCTCGAACGATTGCCGTAGGACGGTCTGTGGTCCGCCAACCGAGGACTGGACCAGGAAGACCGCGGGGATCTCGGCCGTGGATTCGTACCTGAATTCGCAGCCCACCCGAATCTGGCGTACCCAACCCATGGCCGAATGCTGCCCTTCTGTTGTTTCCGAGCTGTTACCAAGTCAGCGGTGACAGCGCTCTGGTACGACTTGCACCATGGGAAGCCTGTTCGACGGCTACTACAGCGTGGCTTACGACGAGATGTTCGCTGCGAACGGCGCGCCGCATCCGCACACAAAGGCGTTGTTCGACGCGCTGCAGTTGCTCTCCGGCTCCGACCTCGAGGAACGGGTCGCCGTCATCGACCGCAGCATGCGCGACCAGGGCATTACCTTCTCCCGCGCCGGACAGGAGTGGATCTTCCCGCTCGACCTGGTCCCCCGGCTGATCCCCACGGTGGAGTGGACGCTGATCGAGGCGGGCGTGATCCAGCGGGTGCGCGCGCTGGAGGCCTTCTTGGCCGACATCTACGGGCCCCGTACCGTCCTTGCCGACGGCATCGTGCCGCACTCGCTGGTGTCCAGCTCCACGGCCTTTCACCGCGCGGCTGCCGGTCTTGAACCAGCCAACGGGGTACGCATCCACATCGCGGGAATCGATCTGGTCCGCGATGCCGAGGGCGTGCTACGAGTCTTGGAGGACAACCTGCGGGTGCCCTCTGGGATCTCCTACGTCGTGGAGAACCGCCGCACGATGGCGCGGGTGTTTCCTGGACTTTTCCTGGAGCAACGGGTGCAGCCAGTCGCGGGACACGTCGCGTTGTTCCTCGCAGCATTGCGGGCCGCCGCGCCGGCGGGCGTCGAGGATCCCACGGTCGTGCTGCTGACCCCCGGCGTCTACAACTCGGCGTATTTCGAGCACGCCTTCCTCGGCCGCAAGATGGGCATCGAATTGGTCGAAGGCCGTGACCTCTTCTGCCGGGACAATGTGCTCTACATGCGTACGACCAGCGGAGAGCGCAGAGTTCACGTCCTGTACCGCCGGGTGGATGACGACTACCTCGATCCGGTGCATTTCCGCTCGGAGTCGGTGGTTGGCTGCCCGGGTGTGCTCAACGCCGCGCGAGCCGGCAACGTCACCATCGCCAACGCGGTGGGCAACGGGGTGGCCGACGACAAGTTGACCTACACCTACGTACCCGCGCTGATCGAGTACTACCTCGGCGAGCAGCCGCTCCTGCCGAACGTGCCCACCTACCGGTTGGATGACCCCGACGTCATGCACGACTGCCTCGGCCGCCTGGACGAGCTGGTGCTCAAACCGGTGAACGGGTCCGGAGGGTACGGACTGCTGATCGGACCGGCGGCGACCGAGGAAGAGCTGGCTGCCACCCGTGCCGAGGTGCTCGCGAACCCACGAGGCTGG
The DNA here is from genome assembly GCA_013811805.1 of Geodermatophilaceae bacterium. GTDB lineage: Bacteria > Actinomycetota > Actinomycetes > Mycobacteriales > Geodermatophilaceae > JACCQS01. Next base: position 7,029 of record JACCUM010000299.1, read on the forward strand.
ATTGCCCAGGAGGTGATCATGCTGTCGACGTCGCCGTCGTTGGACGGGGACCGGCTCGCTGCCCGGCACGTCGACCTGCGACCCTTCGCGATCAACGACGGCAGCCAGATCCGCGTCCTGCCCGGTGGGCTCACCCGAGTCGCTCTGCGGGAGGGCAGTCTCGTTGTCAACTCGAGTCAGGGCGGCGGGTCGAAGGACACCTGGGTGCTGACCTCCTCGCCGGCCCGGAAGGGCGAGCCCTCCGTTGTGCGGCCTCTGCCTGCGCCGACGGTGAAAGCCAAGGCACCGGATCTCGGGCCGAGATCCGACCAACCGCAACAACAACAGCAGGGCCAGGGCTCGTGCTGAGCCGGGTCGCCGAGGCGTTGTTCTGGGTCGGCCGCTACGTCGAGCGCTCCGAGGACACCGCCCGGCTGCTGGACGTGCACTTCCATCAGGTCGTAGAGGACCCGGACACCGACGAGGGCGAGACCTGCCGTGTTCTGGCTGCCGTGATGGGGGTGGACTCAGCGGCAGGTTCAGACGTGGACTCAGACGCAGACTCCCCACGGGACATCCGCGCGGCACTGGAGATACTCGGCTACCAGGCGGACAATCCGAGCTCCATCGTCGGTGCCCTGCACGCCGCCCGGCAGAACGCTCGGGGCGTGCGTGAGTCCCTGTCCGCTGACATCTGGGAGTGCCTGAACACCACACACCACGAACTTCCCACCCGGATCGAGGCAGCCCGGGAGTTCGGCCCGGCGCCGTTCTTCTCCTATGTGCGGCATCGCGCGGCGATGCTGGCCGGGCACGCCGACGCGACCATGAGCCGCGACCACGGCTACGACTTCCTGGTGCTGGGGCGCAGTGTCGAGCGCGTCGACATGACTGCCCGACTGCTGGCAGCCACCCTCAGCACACCGTCGCCGGAGGACGGGTGGATCGCCACGTTGCGGGCCTGCTCGGCCCATGAGGCCTACCTGCGCACCTACCAGCGGGGCGTCGAGCCGCAGCTCGTCTTGGAGTTTCTGTTGCTGGACCGCTTGTTCCCGCGCTCGGTGTTCCACGCCCTGGTGGTCGGCGAGGAAGCGCTGACGCGTCTCGACCCGGATGCCGGGCGGGTGGGCGCCGGCAACGACGCGCGCCGGGCCATCGGCCGCACCCGCACCGATCTGGAGTTCATGCCCGCCGAGCTGGTGTTGGAGAATCTGCCCAAACGCCTGCACGATCTGCAGTCGGTGATGTCGGAGGTCAGCGACGCGGTCAGCCGACGCTTCTTCGACGGGTCGGCGACCATCGGGTGGAGCCTCGAGGAATCACAGCGATGACCTGGCGGATTGCGGTGCGGCACCGCACCGGCTACCACTACTCCTCCGCGGTCCGCGCCTCCTACAACGAGGCGAGGATGACTCCGACATCAAACCGGGGACAGCAGACGCTGGAGTCCCGGCTCGACATCACGCCGGCGGCTCGGCCGCTTCGTTACCTCGATTACTGGGGTACCGCGGTCGACGCCTTCGACGTACACGTCGCGCACACCGAGCTGGTTGTCACCGCTTCATCGGTCGTGGAGACCGCTGGCGCACTCGATCCGGTGCAGGGAGTCGGGTGGGACACGGTCACGACCGCGTACGTGGTCGACCACTACGCCGAGCTCCTGGCGCCCTCCCGTTACGTGTCGTTCGAACCGGAGGTCGAGACAGCCGGTCTGGCACTCGCGGCCGAGCACCCTCCGGCCGAGGCGGGTCTAGCCGCGGTTGCCTGGGCGCACGAGCAACTCGGCTACGAGCGAGGGCGCACCAGCGTGCACACCACCTCGGCCGAGGCGCGTGTTGCTGGCAAGGGGGTCTGCCAGGACTACACGCACCTTGCGCTGGCCATCCTTCGGGCACTGGGCCTGCCGGCGCGGTACGTGTCGGGCTATCTGTACCCGATCACCGGCAGCACCACCAGCAGCGTCGGAACAACGACGATCGGCGAGAGCCACGCCTGGGTGGAGTTCTGGGCCGGGGACTGGGTGGCTGCCGACCCAACCAGCCTCGTTGCCGTCGCCGAGCGACATATCGTCGTGGCTCGCGGCCGTGACTACGCAGACGTCCGGCCGCTGTCCGGGGTCTATCACGGTCCGCCGGCGGAGTCCCTCGGCGTCAAGGTGGAGCTCACCCGCCTCCGCTGACCCCGTCCTGGGTAGGACACTCGAGGGCGCCGGGACCAGAGCAGCGTACCGACCGCGATCACCACGGTGCCGGTCGCCAGGGCGAGCAACGGCAGCACCGACATGCCGCCGGCGGCGGACGCTGAAGCGGCGCTGACCGGGCCGGTGGGCAGGCCGAGCGCCGTCGAAGGCTGCTCGGGGCTGTCCTGCGGCAGCAAGTCGGGCGAGTCAGGGGAGACCAGTTCGCCGACCGGCGGGGTGCCGGCTGGCAGCGCAAATCCCCAGTCCAGCAGGCGCGCTGCCTGCTCCCAGGTCGGGATCGGTACCTGTTCGGCGAGCATCAGGCTGACGATCAGTCGACGCCCGTCGCGTTCGGCGGCGCCGACGAAGGTGTACCTGGCCGCGTCGGTGAAACCGGTCTTGCCGGCCAGGGTTCCCGGATAGTTGAGCAGCAGCTGGTTCTGATTCTGGATCTCGAAGCCCTCGTCGCGGCCCGCCACCGCAGGAATCTGGGCCAGGGGCGCGCTCATGATGGCGAGCATCGCCGGATCGGCGGCAGCTTCGGCCATCATCAAGGCCAGGTCGTAGGCCGACGAGCGTTGGCCCTCGACGTCCAGCCCGCTCGGGCCACCGGGCGAGGTGTCATAGGCGCGGAGACGATCCGCGGTCTCGTACATCGCCTCCAGCGTTGGT
>JACCUM010000445.1 GCA_013811805.1 Geodermatophilaceae bacterium
CGGCCAGCTCGGCGGAGTTCGGTCAGGCTGCGTCGAGCCAGCCGGAAAAGCCCTTGTCGTACATCAGCTTTGGACATCCCGGCGCGGGCCATCGCCGCGGCATGCAAGGGTCCGAGCACAACGACGACTCCACCCCCCGTGAAGTGCGAGGGGAGCATCGCGTCGGCGATCGTCGCCAGGATGGGCTCGGGCTGATCCGACCAGTCGTTGCGGGCGAAGATCGGTGATTCCCCGGCGAATACGGTCACCGCGCTGCCGTCCGGTGCCACGCCACGATCGGAGTGCACCGGGTCCCACGGGTTGTGGGTCTGGCTCTCCGCGATGCAGTAGCTGAACTTGCCCGGATGTCCGAATGTCGCCTTATCGATCACGCCGGGCAGGCCGCCACACACGTTCTGCAGAAGCAGTCGTACGGCCCGCCCGATCGTGGCGTTGGCGTGATGCCCGGGTCCGAAGACGCTGAAGCCGGAGTTCAGCCCCACCTTGGCTACGACCGGCCCACTGACCACGAGCAGTGGGGCAGTTGCACCACTGACCGTCGTGCTGTGCAGGTTGAATGGCGCTCGGGTGAGCGCGCGGACGGTCGCCACGAGCAACGACATGTATTCCGGTCGACAGCCGGCCATCACCGCATTGACAGCCAGCTTCTCCACCGTGATCGACCGGTTCTGCTCCGGGATCTCACCCAGGACCTCGGCCGGTTCGCGGCCGACAGAAGCCACGAAGTCGCCGACCAGATCCGGCGTCGGGGCGACGATCGGCAGGCCGTCGGTCCAACCGCGTTGCAGGAACAACTCTGCCGCCGCGCTCTGATCAGCCACCTCGATACGTGGCGAGGAGAGCGCCGCCGGTCGCTGGGTGGTCGCCGCTTCAGCGACGCGCGAGGTCACCCCGCGACTTCTGCCTCGGGATGTCCGGCGATCCAGGCATCCACCGAGCTGGCTGCGTGCACGGCGTCATCCTCGGACAGCTCGCGGCCCTGATAGGTGAGTTCGAGCCGAACGCCGTTGGGGTCGAAGAAGTAGATGGAGGACCAGATGCCCTCGTGCTCCACGACGCCGATCACTTCGACCCCGGAGTCTGCGAGCCGCTTGTGCGCCGAGTCGAGCTCGGCCCGGCTACCCACCGACAGGGCGAGGTGCGGGGCCCAACGCGGCAGCGGACTCTCGTGGTGGTCGCTCTGGACGCCTTCGATCTCGAAGAAGGCGACACAGGAGCCGTCCCCGAGTTGGAAGAAGGTATGCAGGAAGCGACCGGCATCTCCGGTGCTACCGACCTTCTCGTCCTCGGCCGAACCGACCAACTTCATTCCGAGCACTTCGGTGTAGAACTTCCGGGTGGCGCCGGTGTCGCGGGTGACGTACGCGACGTGGTTGAGGCCTGACGGCCGTTGGAACTCAGACATGCTGAGCGTCCTTTCTCTTGGGTGTCGTCGTGTCGGTGGTCGGTGAACGGAACGGCTCGGCGGCCCGGATGACGCGGTCCATGGCGGGAATCCAGCCGTCGTCCACGGGCATCGGGAACAGGACCGGCAGGTCGACACCGGCATCGCGGTAGGCCTGGATGCGTTCGGGCAGGACCTCGGGGCTCCCGTGCACGATGAATGCGTCGATCATCGCGTCGCTCACCGAGTCCGCCGCACTCTCGTCTCCGTCAGTGAGACGCTCGCGAATCTGGAGCAACTCCGTGGCAAACCCGCTGTTCGAGAACAGTTTTCCGGCAGCGGGATGCATCGCATACCCGGCGACGACCTGTCGGGCGGCGCGGGCGGCAGCTTCGGTATCGGCCGAGATGCAACAGGGCAGCAGGCAGGCCACGACGAGATCGACCCGGGTACGCCCGGCTCGGGTCAGGCCGGTGTCTATGTGCCTGCGCACCGCTGGCAACGCGGCTGTGGTCATGAGGTTCAGCAAGACTCCGTCGGCGAGTTCGCCCGCGAGAGCGAGCATCTTGGGTAGGAGACCGGCCAGATAGATCGGGACCCTGGCATTGGGCGGTCGATCGGGGACGAAGCCGGTGACCGTGAAGTACTCGCCGGGCGGCGGCTCGGGATGCCCGTACAGGATCGAGCGAAGGACTCCGACGTACTCGCGCATGTACGACACCGGCCGGGTGGCCGCAAGCCCGAGCATCGTCTCGTTCAACGCGGCGTTGGCAACCCCGAGACCGAGTACGAACCGTCCACC
>JACCUM010000520.1 GCA_013811805.1 Geodermatophilaceae bacterium
TAGCCGGCGTCGACGTGGCGCAGGACGCCCATCGCCGGATCGGTCGTCAGGACGCGTTCCAGTTTCTGGGCGGCAAGGTCCGTACCGTCGGCGACGACAACCATCCCGGCGTGCTGCGAATACCCGATCCCGACGCCCCCGCCGTGGTGGATCGAGACCCACGAGGCACCGGCGGCCGTGTTGACCAGCGCGTTGAGCAGCGGCCAGTCGGCGACCGCGTCCGAACCGTCGGCCATCGCCTCCGTCTCGCGATTGGGCGAGGCGACCGAACCCGCGTCGAGGTGGTCGCGCCCGATGACGATCGGGGCACTGACCTCGCCATGCCGGACGAGGTCGTTGAAGGCCAGCCCGGCCTTCGCCCGTTCGCCATAGCCGAGCCAGCAGATGCGGGCTGGCAGCCCCTGGAACGGGACGCGGGCCCGGGCCATCTCGATCCAGCGCCGCAGGCCCTCGTCGTCCGGGAACAGCTCCAGGACGGCGCGGTCGGTTCGGGCGATATCGGCCGGATCGCCGGACAGGGCGACCCAACGGAACGGCCCCCTGCCTTCGCAGAACAGCGGGCGGATGTAGGCCGGGACGAACCCGGGGAAGTCAAAGGCCCTGCCGTACCCGCCCTTTCGGGCCTCGTCCCGCAGGGAGTTGCCGTAGTCAAAGACCTCCGCCCCGGCGTCCATGAAGCCGACCATCGCCTCGACGTGGCGGGCCATCGATACCTGGGCCCGGTCGGTGAATTCCTCGGGCTTGGTGCGGGCGTAGTCGTCCCAGTCGTCGGGGTCCACGTCCTCAGGCAGGTAGGAAAGCGGATCATGGGCCGATGTCTGGTCGGTCACGATGTCTACCTGAACTCCGCGTTCGAGCAGGATCGGCAGGACCTTGGCGCAGTTGCCGACCAGTCCGACCGACAGGGCCCGTCGTTCGTTGCGCGCGGTCTCGCAGCGCCGAACAGCATCATCTAGATCGTCGGCGAGTTCGTCGAGATAGCGGTCGCGGATCCGCCGCCTCAAGCGCGACTCGCTCACGTCGATCACCAGGCAGACCCCGTCGTTGAGGGTGACCGCGAGGGGCTGGGCGCCACCCATCCCGCCACAGCCGCCGGTGACGGTCAGCGTCCCGGCCAGGGTCCCGCCGAAGCGCTTCTCGGCCACCGCGGCGAAGGTCTCGTACGTACCCTGCAGAATTCCCTGGGTGCCGATGTAGATCCACGAGCCGGCCGTCATCTGGCCGTACATCGTGAGCCCGAGGTTCTCAAGGCGGCGAAATTCCGGCCAGTTGGCCCAGTCCGGCACGAGGTTGGAGTTGGCGATGAGCACTCGGGGCGCCCACTCGTGGGTACGGAAGACACCGACCGGACGACCGGACTGGACGAGCAGGGTCTCGTCCTCGGTGAGGTCCGTGAGCGAGCGGACCATCGCGTCGAAGCTGGGCCAGTCTCGGGCGGCCTTGCCCGTGCCGCCGTAGACGACCAGGTCGTCGGGCCGCTCCGCCACGTCGGGGTCGAGGTTGTTCATCAGCATCCGCAGCGGCGCCTCGGTCTGCCAACTCCGGGCGGTCAGCTCGGTGCCTCGGGCGGCTCGTACGGTTCGCGGTCCGGTCACGGTGCGACCCTATTCTCCAGCGGCAGTCGGCAGCCGCGGATGTGGCACCGAACCTTCTACGTCGGATCAGCAGGGCGCGTACTGCTCGAACTTCTTGACATGTGACCGTTTGGTCACCTATTGTCCTCCCGTGACCGACGACGACGACCGCGTGTTCAAAGCACTCGCGGATCCGACTCGTCGTTTCCTGCTCGACCGGCTCTTCGCGCGTGACGGCCGCACGCTCACCGAGCTCGAGTCCGAGTTGGAGATGACCCGGTTCGGCGTCATGAAGCACCTGCGGGTGCTGGAAGACGCGGGCCTCGTCGTCACCCGCCGGTCGGGCCGGGAGAAGTTGCATTTCCTGAACCCGGTACCTATCCGGCTGATCCACAACCGCTGGATCGACAAGTACAACGAGCGCCAGGTGTCGGCGCTCGCCGATCTGAAAGCCCAACTCGAGGAGCAGACATGACCAGCACAGTTCAGACCACCACCACCCAGGTGTACCGGGTCTACATCAAGGCCAGCGCTCAGGCGATCTGGGACGCGATAACCCAGCCCGAGTGGACCAACCGTTACGGCTACACCGGATACGTGGAATACGACCTTCACCCAGGTGGTCACTACAAGGTCCGGCCGGGTGAGGAGTTCAAGGCAACTTCTGAAGCAATGGGAAACAAGCTTCCGGACATCATCATCGAAGGTGAAGTGCTCGAGGCGGACCCGCCGCACAAGCTGGTCACGACCTTCCGGATGCTCATGGATCCGCAGATGGCTGCGGAGCCGTTCACCCGGATCACCCATGAGATCAAGCAGCTGGACGGTTACTGCTCGCTCACGCTCACCCACGAGCTCGACGGTGCTCCGCACCTCGCGTCGATCGTGGGCGGGGCCATGGAGGAGTACGGCGCAGGTGGCGGTCACGCCTGGGTGCTCAGCGACCTCAAGACCCTCTTGGAGACCGGCTCGTCCTTCGCGAACACCGACAGCTGAGACTGCTGCCAATACGACACCGGCGGGGACCCCTACGCAGGGTTCCCGCCAGTGTTGTGCCGCGTGCCCTGCCTTGCTCACGCCCTGAATCTCGTGATCTTGACCTTTTTGCGGTTTCCGGGCATTACATCGGCGTGTCGCCGCAATAACGTCAAGGTCACGCCGAACGCCGTCCGGTCCTCAGAAGCCGGATTCGCCCACCACGGGATGGGCGGTCTGTAAGAGCCGATGGATTTCATCAATGACGTCAAGCGCCCCGACCGAACTGTTTGGACAAGACGACGACGTCCAGCCCTATGTCGGGGTAGTACCGCAGGATCCCGTTGGCTCCGGCGTTCATCGCGTCCTTGAAGATGTTCAGCCTCCAACCCGTACGCCGGTCATCGTCGTCGAGCACCGCATCCCAGCCCTCGGCGACATCGGCCGCCATCGGCTAACGGTGGTCGAAGAATCCCGACGCAGTCATACCGGCAGGGCCGAACACGGACGCTCGTACTTGCTCGCGGAACGGCACGGCGCCGGAGCACTTGTCAGCATTGGATCGCGACCGCGGCCAACCGTCAAATTCCACCCATACCATCAGCTGATGTCCCCGAGCGGGGAATCGGGTACGCCGGGGTCCTCGGCACCTTCTCGGTCATCCCGGTCGGCCCACTCCAGCAGCGTCTCCAAGGAGTAGACCGCCTCGTCGATCCCCTCATGCAGGTCCCCTAGGCGACTGAAGCGCTCGGGCACGGTGGCAATCGTGAAGTCCCCCGGAACGGCCGAGTCGAGTTCGTCCCAGTTGATCGGCGTCGACACCGTCGCTTCCGGATTACCTCGTACGGAGTACGCGCCGGCAACCGTGTGGTCGCGAGCGTTCTGGTTGTAGTCCACGAACAGCATCGACGGGTCGCGGTCCTTGCGCCACCACGTCGTCGTGACGTCGTCAGGAGCGCGACGCTCGACCTCACGGGCGAAGGCCAGGGCAGCGCGGCGTACGTCGGTGAAGCCCCAGCGCGGCTCGATCCGGACGTAGATGTGCATCCCCTTGCCGCCGGAGGTCTTCGGCCACCCCACCGCCCCTAGTTCGGCGAGCACCTCTCGCGCGACATGAGCTACCCGACGCACCCGACCAAAGTCGCACAACGGCATCGGGTCGAGGTCGATCCGCCACTCGTCAGGGACCTCGGTGTCGGCGCGGCGAGAGTTCCAGGGATGAAACTCCACTGTGGACATCTGGACAGCCCAAATGACGCTGGCCAGTTCGGTAACGCACAGTTCGTTGGCATGGCGGCCGTACCGCGGGAAGTCCACTCGCACCGTCTCGAGCCATGGAGGCGCACCGTGCGGCACCCGCTTCTGGTGCACCTTGTCCCCGGAGACGCCCTCGGGGAAGCGGTGCATCATGCACGGCCGCTCGCGCAGTGCTCGAACGATCCCGTCTCCCACGCTCAAGTAGTAGTGGACGAGGTCCAGCTTGGTCTCGCCACGCGCGGGGAAGTAGATCCGGTCCGGGTTGGAGATGCGGACCGTACGGTGGCCGACCTCCAGTTCCACGGCCGGACCTTTGCGCTGGCTACTGGCCACAGCACTGACGCTAGGCGGTCGGCCCTACTCCTCTGGTTCGCAGAGGGCGCGGATCTCGTCCGTGGTCGCGGTGGCGCCCTCGGAGTCGAGTTCGGGACTCTCGTCGCCGGCCAGCAGGGCGTTGTTGAGGTCGACCAGAACCTGGGTGAGTGGGTCGATGAGGTCGTTGAGTTCCTGTGGGGAGATGTCGCTGAGCATCTGTAGCTCGCGGGTCACGTTATTGATCATCTCGGAGTCCAGTGACTCGATGTCGTTGCTCGCAAGCGCGGCTACCTCATCCGCGTCGGCGAGCAATGGGTTCACGGCTCCGCAACCAGACTCGAGCGTGAGAAGAACCGGCGGTGGTGGCGGTGGCGGTGGCGTGGGCACCGGAGTCTCCGAGGTCACCGCAACCGGGATGGCCGACTCCTGGTTGGCCGGGTCCATGACGCCGGGTGGGTAGAGCACCAGATAGGTGACTAGTCCGACTACGCCGAGCGTCGCCAGCACGAGCAGCACATTGCGGAACGTGAACAACGATTCCGAAGACCTGCCCCGGCGGCTTCGTTTTCGAGAGGAGCCCATGATTGCCTACGGTACTTGGCCTGCATTCGGTCGTACGCACCGGTCAGTCCGTACGCACCGATCAGTA
>JACCUM010000543.1 GCA_013811805.1 Geodermatophilaceae bacterium
TCTTGGGTCGTGTCCTCAGCCAGGACATGGTCGCCCAGGATGCGCAGGGAGAGAGTGAACACCTGCCGGTGGTAGCGGTCATAGATCTGGGCAAGCGCATCGGACTCGCCCGAGGCGAGCCGAGCAACCAGATCCGCGTCGTCGGCCGGTGACAGACCGGTACGACTCATAACGCTCATCCTCACACGTGTCATTCGCATCCGCCCGTGTGATCGGTTCGTTTCCCTTCCATCCTCGCGCCAACTCCGGCCCCGCCCCTAAGCTCTGGCCAGTGAGCGGGCACCGAAAACAACGGAAAGTTCGTGGCTATCGGCTCGTTCTGGGCGGTGTCGCCACGCTCGCGGTCACCGCCTTCGTCGTCAATCTCGTACTCTCGCCGGACCACCTGCAGGCCCCCGACGAGCTGGCAGCCGACACCTCCACGCAACTGACTTCGCCGCTTCCATCGACATCGTCGACGCCGACCCCTCCCGCTGCGCCCTCGGTGACTCTGGCCTTCGCCGGCGATGTCCACTTCACCGGCCGCACCCAGGACCTGCTCGACGATCCGGCAGCCGCATTCGGCCCTATCTCTGCTGCGCTTTCGGCAGCCGACATCGCGATGGTCAATCTGGAGACGGCGATCACCGAGCGCGGCGTCGAGGAGCCCAAGCAGTTCCACTTCAGGGCACCGACGGCCTCCCTGGACGCGCTGGCCGCGGCCGGCATCGACGTCGCCTCGCTGGCCAACAACCATGCCGTGGACTACGGACGGGTCGGGCTCGACGACACCCTCGCCGCGGTCACGGCTGGACCGATCTCGGTAGTCGGGATCGGAGCCGATGCGGCGACCGCCTACGCGCCGTACCGCACCGTCGTCCGCGGGATCGGCATCTCGATCTTCGGAGCCAGTCAGATTCCTGACCGGACCTATCAACGGTGGACGGCAACCGACGACTCCCCCGGCATCGCCTCCACCGCCGACCAGGACCGACTCATCGCCGGCGTACGGGAGGCTGGCGGCGCCGGTGACGTCGTCGTTGTCTACCTGCATTGGGGCATCGAGGGCGACGAGTGCCCCACCCAGGACATGCAAGACCTGGCGACCGAACTCGCGACAGCGGGGGCCGACGCCATCGTGGGTGCTCACGCTCACCTGCTGCTCGGTGCCGGCTACCTCGACCAGCCAGGTATCGGCGCGTACGTGTCATATGGACTAGGGAACTTCCTCTGGTGGCGCCCACAGGCGTTCTCCGATGACACCGGAGTCCTCACCCTCACCGTGCAGAACGGCGCGGTCATCAGCTCGGATTTCACTCCGGCCGTGATCGATGACACCGGCCGGCCGCAGCCCGTCATGGGTCCCCAGGCAGTGGCCCAGGTCGCCGCCTTCGAGCAGTTGCGCGGCTGCGCCGGCTTGGTGCCCACCCCCTTCGTTTGAGTGCTTGCCCGCGCGTCGGTACAGTCCACGGAGCACGAATACGCGGACGTGGCTCAGTTGGTAGAGCATCACCTTGCCAAGGTGAGGGTCGCGGGTTCGAATCCCGTCGTCCGCTCGGCAGAGCATCTTTCCAGGCACCAAGAGCACGGTGGAGTGGCCGAGAGGCGAGGCAACGGCCTGCAAAGCCGTCTACACGGGTTCAAATCCCGTCTCCACCTCGATGGGCGGTTGGCGCAGCGGTAGCGCGCTTCCCTGACACGGAAGAGGTCACTGGTTCGATCCCAGTACCGCCCACCACACAAACCCGCAGATCAGCACGGAGCCTGACCTTGAACCCACACAACAGGAGCCAGTGATGCTAGGACGGGTTAGTGCGACGGGGGCACGTCCGGGTACGATGTCATCCTCGGGCCGGCACCGACGATCTGAACGGCGGCCCGGGTCAGGACAGCTGTACCGGTGGAGAAGCGACTGTCTGCGAGGCCTGAGCCGATCCCAGCCGCCGCGCTGATCAGCCGTCTGTCGACTGGCCGGTCGCCGACCGGCAACCTCACAACGAGGTCGCCTCGGTCCCGGTTGGCTACGAACAGCAAGCGGATCGTCTGGTTCTTGAACTCATGACCGAACTCACTCGCCGCCAGCTGCTCCGAAGAGCAGCCTACGTCGCACCGATCCTCGTCGTCACCGCCGGCGGAGTCGCCTACCGCCAAGGTCGCACTTTCGATCCTGTTCCTCCCATGCCGCCGCGGGCCGTGTTCGACTCCTACGGAATCAACACACACTTCTCCTACCTGGGAGACACAGCGACGTGGGCCAACACTGACGCCGCCGTGGATTGGCTCCAAGAGCTCGGGGTAGGCGCTGTCCGGCAATTCCTACCGAGCACCAGGCCGGGGGGGGGCTGCGGTGAAGAAGGCGATGGACGCCCTCGGTGTCCGCTGGTGCTGCCCGATACTCACCCTAGGCGACTTCACCAGCCTTGACGCTGCTCGCGCGGTGGTGAGCGAGCGCCTGGACTGGTTGCAGGCCAACACCGACCTTGCCCTGTTGGATTCGTTGCCGGGACCGAATGAGCCCAACTCCGAAGGTAAGGACATCGCGCAGTGGGCGACATTGACCCGGTGGGCGCAGCAAGCGCTCTACGAGGAGACACGTCGCCGATCAGCGTTCGACGATGTGTTGGTCCAGGGGCCGCCGCTGAACATGAAGGGCGGCCCGCGCGAGATCAGCCCGGACGTTCAGGCGCTGGGTGACCTGTCGCGGTGGCTCGACCGCGGCGACGCGCACATCTACCCGGGCGCCGGTGACCCTGAAGTCGCCGTCGACGAACGCCTGGCGCTGCTGCAGCCGATTCATCCCGGCAAGCCGGTCTGTGTCAGCGAGGGCGGGTACACCACATCCGCAGAACGTGGATACACCGGCGGCGCGGAGCTCGTCTCCGAGCAGGCCGCGGCACTCTACGCACCGAAGCAGATCCTCGTGCACGCGATCGCCGGCCGTGCTTTCTTCTCCTACGAAGCCCTGGACGAGGCACCGCCGTACAAGGACACGAGGGCGGTCCGCGAGGGCGGGTTCGGCCTGGTACGAACCCCAACCACCGATCCTTCCTCGTGGACCCCCAAGCCGGGCTTCGACGCGATCCGTCGCACGCTCTCCCTGCTCAAGGACGCGCCGGTGCTCATCTCCAGTCCCCTTACTGTCGACGTCATCGCCGCCACCGCCGAT
>JACCUM010000322.1 GCA_013811805.1 Geodermatophilaceae bacterium
CCCCCGGCAACGTCGATGGAGACGAGCACGTCCTTCGCGCCGGTCGGATGCTCGTACGGAACCGAGCTCGGTGCACCGTTGCCGCCGGACGGCTCTCCCTGGAAGACGCTGGAGCAGCTGACGAGCAGGACACCGGCGACGAGGCAGCCGCAGGCAGCCAAGCTCCTACGGCTTGCTGCCCCTTGTCCAAAGACAGTCATGACGTAGAGACGTCGAGTCGATGGCAAAGGTTGCAGCTGACGGCGGCATTGCGCCGAGTCTTGCCTCGAGGAGGAGAGCGTCTAGCGGAGAAGGCGGCAGCTAGCGCAGAAGGCTCAGCGCTGCGGCGCAAAGCGCCCGGGCCAGGACGTCGAGATCACGCTGCTCGTCCCGCAGCCAGTACCGCACCTGTTCGGCGGCCAAGCCGGCTAGCAACACGTCGGCACGGAGTTCCGGGTCGGTGGCGTCGGATTCGGCAAGCAGGTAGCGGCAGTGTTGGCGCCAGAACGCGTGCGCCCCGGTGCGCAGTCGGGCGCCCGGAGTGCTCGTCTCGGACAACAGGACCAGATCCAACTGTGCCTCGACCAGGTCGAGGTAGGCCCGGACGAATGCGCCGAGGCGGTCGGCGGCCGGCGCACCCGGACCCAGCGGCGGAGGACCGGAGAGCATGCGCTGCTGCAGCTCGCGCTCGCGTTGGTCGAGCAGCGCAACGGCCAGACCACCCTTGTCCCCGAATCGGCGGTACAGCGTTCCCTTGCCGACGCCGGCTTGCGCGGCGACATCGTCCATCGTCACGCCGGCGACGCCGTGGGTTCTGAACAGGCGCTCGGCGGCGGCGAGGATCCGCAAGCGGTTGCGCGCAGCGTCCGCCCGCTCCCGGATCACACCCGAGCCGAGCACCGGCAGCTCGGCGGAACTCGGTCGCACGTTTGACCCCCTTCGCAAAGTTTGACGAAGCGGACTGCGGTCCGTTAACCTTCTGAAGGCTAATCGGACTCTAGTCCGAATCACAGATCAAGCCACATCGACTAAGGAGGAGAACACAATGCTCGACACAATCCAACGCGATGAACTCCAGGCCGGGATCCAAGCCGGCACGTTGGTCGTCATCGACGCACTGCCGGAGTCCTACTACAGCCAACAGCACCTACCGCACGCGGTGAACCTCACCGCCGATGACGTCGAGGATCGCGCGGGGCACCTGCTGCCGGACAAGGACGCGGCGATCGTCACCTACTGCTCCAATCCGGCCTGCCGCAACAGCACTGAGGTCGCAGTGAAGCTCCAGCACCTCGGCTACCGCAACGTTCGCAAGTACGCCGAGGGCATTCAGGACTGGACCGAGGCCGGCCTACCCACCGAGACTGGAGCGCCCGCCGTACGGTGACGGTGCACCAGCCTGCGGTGATACCTGCGGGGGGTATCCTGGCAGAGGAGGCGGCCCTCGGTCGCCGAGTTGACGAGATACGAGGAGGTCGACGTGACGAGCCAGTCCTACACGGTGACCGGCATGCCCTGCCAGCACTGTGTGAACGCGGTGTCCGAAGAGGTCCGGGCCATCGACGGGGTGACCGACGCGCGGGTGGATCTGGACAGCGGGGCCTCACTATCACCTCGGCCGGCCCGGTGCCGGACGGCGTCGTGGCAGCGGCCGTGGACGAGGCCGGCTACGCGGTAGCCGGCTGATCCGGCTGTCCCGACTACCGACTTGTCCGGCTGTCCGAGGCCGCCACGGCTGGCGATGCGGGTTCGGCGGCCATAACGTCAAGCGCTGTGACCGATTCCGGATCGCCGGGCCGCACTCTCGCTCCGACCACCGTCGTGGTGATGGGCGTTTCAGGTGCCGGCAAGTCGGCGGTGGCCAGAGCTCTTGCCGACTGCACCGGTTGGACGATGGCCGAAGGCGACGACTTCCATCCGGAGGTCAATGTGGCGATGATGGAATCGGGTGAGCCGCTCGACGACGAGAGCCGCTGGCCGTGGTTGCGTCGTATCGCCGAGTGGATCGGTGGCCAGGAGCGGGCTGGACACAGCAGCGTCGTCACCTGCTCGGCCCTCAAGCGCAGCTATCGCGATCTGCTGCGCGACGGGCACCCGTCGGTGCGCTTCTGCCAACTCGACGCCGCAACCACCACCGTGCAGGCCCGACTTTCAGGGCGGCGCGACCACTACATGCCGGCCTCGCTGTTGCCCAGTCAGCTCAGAACCCTGCAGCCCCTCCAGGAGGACGAGCCGGGCTGGCGGGTGGATGCCGACGGCGACGTTACCGA
>JACCUM010000032.1 GCA_013811805.1 Geodermatophilaceae bacterium
GAGATCGAGATCACGGACTCGGACGGTGACGAGCGGCTGCTCGTGTTCGGCCGGTTGGAGCTCGGCGCGGACCCCGACGAGGTCAGCGACCAGCTCAACCGCCTCGCCCGCTCGCCCGGCCCGCCGCGCTGAGCCGCCGT
Source organism: Geodermatophilaceae bacterium (assembly GCA_013811805.1). Taxonomy (GTDB): domain Bacteria; phylum Actinomycetota; class Actinomycetes; order Mycobacteriales; family Geodermatophilaceae; genus JACCQS01. The sequence continues at coordinate 141 of JACCUM010000032.1, forward strand.
TTGGAGCTAAACCGCACGTTCGGGAGCCAACGCATGCGCGGTAGGGAGACATATTGCTGTTTCACGGGCTGCGGCGTGAGCAGGCGGCTAGACCGAAGTTGCGGACTTTCTGATCAGTGATCCGTGGCCTGACGTGCGTTGATGAGGTGTTCGACCTGTCAGCGTGTCGTCACTAATGTACGTGACAGGTTGTGAGGTGACTGGTAGGTTCTGCCTGTGCCGAAGCGTGGTGGAGCGGTTCATGTGACCTCCCATCGTCGCCACTATGTGGGCAAGGACGGCCGGGAACGGGTCTATGAGACCCACCTGCTACGTCGTTCGTTCCGCGACGGTGGCAAGGTCCGCAACGAGACTGTGGCCAACCTCTCGCACCTGCCCGCCGAGTTGATCGAGGTGATCCGCCGGTCGCTGGCCGGGGAGGCGTTCGTGCCGGCCGAGGCCGCGGTGTCGGTGGTGCGTTCGTTGCCGCACGGGCATGTGGCCGCGGTGTGGGCCCAGGCCCGCGCGGTGGGTTTTCCGGCGTTGCTGGGCCCGCCCGGCCGGGACCGTGACCTGGTGTTGGCGTTGATCATCTCTCGGGTGGTCGCGCCGGCCTCGAAGCTGGCCACGCTGGGGTCGTGGGCCGACACCACCCTGGGGGTGGACCTGGGTGTGGCGGGCGCGGGCACCGATGAGGTGTACGCGGCGATGGACTGGCTGCTGGCCAGGCAGGACCGGATCGAGGTGGCGTTGGCCGGCCGGCACCTGGCGCCGGCGGGCAACCCGGCCGGGATGGCGCTGTTTGACCTGTCCTCCTCCTGGGTGGAGGGCCGGCACTGCCCACTGGCCGCCCGGGGCTACTCCCGGGACGGCAAGAAAGGCAAACTCCAGATCGAGTATGGGCTGCTCACCGACCCCGCCGGGCGCCCGGTCGCGGTGCGGGTGTTCCCCGGCAACACCGCCGACCCCACCGCCTTCGTCGAGGCCGTGGACGTGGTGCGCGAGCGGTTCGGGCTGCGCGAGCTGGTCATGGTCGGCGACCGTGGCATGATCACCTCCGCGCGGATCGAAGCCCTCAAGGACCTGGGTGGGACCGGGTGGTTGACCGCGCTGCGCGCCCCCCAGATCGCGAAACTCGCCGCCGATGACGGCCCACTGCAGCTGAGCCTGTTCGACCAGCACGACCTCGCCGAGATCAGCCACCCCGACTACCCCGGCGAACGGCTGATCGCCTGCCGCAACCCACTGCTGGCCACCGAACGGGCCCGTAAACGCGGCGAGCTGCTCGCAGCCACCGAAACCGCCCTGGCCCCGATCGTGGCGGCGGTGACCCAGGGCCGCCTGGCCGGCGCCGACCAGATCGGGCTGCGGGTCGGCAAGGTGATCAACAAGTTCAAGATGGCCAAACACTTCGACCTGGCCATCACCGACACCACCCTGAGCGTCACCCGCCGGCAGGCTCAAATCGACGCCGAGGCCGCCCTGGACGGCATCTACGTGCTGCGCACCAGCATGACGGCCGACCGGCTCGACCCCGCCGCTGTGGTGACCGCCTACAAGAACCTCGCCCACGTCGAACGCGACTTCCGCCAGATCAAGACCGACGACCTGGACCTGCGCCCCATCCACCACCGACTCGAAGACCGGGTCCGCGGCCACGTGCTGATCTGCATGCTCGCCGCCTACCTGCTCTGGCACCTACGCCGAGCCTGGGCACCGCTGACCTACACCGACGAGCACCCACCCACCCCGGACAACCCCGTCACCCCCGCCACCCGCTCGGCCGCCGCCACGGCCAAGGCCTCCCACCAGCACGACACCCACGGCCAGACGCTGCACAGCTTCCGCGGCCTGCTCACCCACCTGGCCACCCTGAGCCGCAACGACCTGCGCTACAGCCCCAACGGACCCCCCGTGCCCGTCCTCACCGAGCCCACAACAACCCAACGCCGCGCATTCCAACTCATCGGCGCATCCATCCCCACCCGCACAAAGTAGACAGAACACACCAGCCCGAACCACCCAACCCCCAGCTCACCAGCGGGTTCGCCCGTCACAGCCCACGTAACTTCGGAATAGTCAATACCTGTGGATGAAGATCTTTTAGGCGGCTTCGGGTTGGGGGTGTTGCTCGGGTCGTTCGAGGAGTTGGCCGGCCTCGAAGACGGCACCGGCGCGGACGAGCGACGAGGTGGGGTGCGTTGACCGCGCGCCAGCGGTCTTGCGCGGCCTCGATGAGCTTGAACGCCATCGCTAGCCCGGCCGCACGCGAGCCAGGCCCGCGGGTGAGCTTCGTCCGATGCCGCACGGTGGCGAAGGTCGACTCGATCGGGTTAGTGGTGCGAAGGTGGACCCAGTGCTCGGCGGGGAAGTCATAGACCGCGAGGAGTTCCTCGACGTCGTCGGTGATCTTCGCGACTGCCTTCGGGAACTTCGCGCCGTAGGCGGCAGTGAACGAGATGACGGCGTCGCGGGCGTGGCGTTTGTCCTGGGCGTTCCAGATCTCGGCGAGCGCCTTCTTCGCGCCGGGATGCGCCGACTTCGGCAGGGCTGCGAGCACGTTGGCGATCTTGTGGAACCAGCAGCGCTGCTCCCGGGTGGTCGGGAACACCTCACGCAGCGCACCCCAGAACCCGAGCGCACCGTCACCGACCGCCAGGACGGGGGCGCGCATCCCCCGCCGCGCGGCGTCACGCAGCAGGTCCGCCCACGACTCGCTCGACTCGCGGTAGCCATCGGCCAGCGCGACGAGTTCCTTGCGCCCGTCAGCGCGGACCCCGATCATGACCAGCAGACACAGCTTGTGCTCGGCCAGGCGGATGTTGACGTGGATCCCGTCGGCCCACAGGTAGACGTAGTCCACCTGCGACAGATCCCGGGCGGCGAAGGCCCGTTGCTCGACCTGCCAGGTCTCAGTCATCTTCGTGATCACCGGCGCGGACAACCCGGCCGAGCTGCCCAGGAACTGGCCCAGGGCGGGCCCGAAGTCCCCGGTGGACAGGCCATGCAAGTACAGCAGCGGCAACACCTCGGTGATCTTCGGTGTCTTGCGGCACCAGGCGGGCAGGATCGCCGAGGAGAACCGGGCCCGCACCC
>JACCUM010000072.1 GCA_013811805.1 Geodermatophilaceae bacterium
TTCCCTGCAGGAAGTCTCGGGTGGTCCGCACCGACTCGGTCGCGTGTCGGGCCGCCTCCTCCAGCTCCTCGCGCAGCGGATCCGTACCCGGACCGTCGGACACGAACGAGGCGAACCACGACTGGTCCGACCCGGATCCCAGCCACTGGCCGAGCTGAGCCACCAGCGCGTCGACCTGCCTCGGTGCGGCGTACAGGCCCTGTGAAGCGCCCTCGGTCAGAGCCGCGCGGTAACTCTCGTGAGCTGCCGGGACGCGCGCCATCCGGCGGGCGATCACCGCCCAGTCCTGTTCGGTGGCGGCCGGCATCAGCAGGAACACCTGCCGAGTGCTGTGCATCGGGGTGAAGATGTTGTTGACCGTACGGAGGTCCTCGCCCGCCTCGCTGAGCGCCAGGCTGGCCCGGAGCCGATTGCGCAACAGTCGGGCGCAGCGCAGCTCCAGTACGTCATCGGTGTCGGGTACGGCGTCCAGTTCGGCGAGCGTGGACCGGGCCGCATCGTTGGTGGCAGCGATCCCCGCGGGCGAGAAATCCGGCAGCCGATCATCGGATGGGGCAGTCCCGAGCATGGTGCCCAGGATGGGATCCAGGTGCGCCATCGTCTCGACGTACCGGTCGGCGATCTGCCGCGGGGTGCCGACAGCGGGGGCGGTGTCATCGTCAGGTCGGGTCGGATTCATCGCCCCATCCTCGTACCCGCCGATCTCTGGCCACAGAGGGTCAGTCCCGACCGCGCCCAACTGCTGGTCTGGCCCGCTGGTTGGTGCGCGAGTGGGCGCGTCTCCCAGCGCATCGGCCAGAGCGTCCTGCAGTGAGTACGCGGATCCGGTCGCTACGTTGGCGGCCCAGGTGTCGGCGTCCGGAAGATCGCGGACCTTGCTGATCGAGACTTCGAGCTGGGCTATATCGGGGGCGGCCATCGGCAGCTCTGCGGACTCGCGCAACGCGGAGGTAGCACCTAGCAACCTACCCGCCCTGATGGCCTCCCCCGATTCGGCGAAGACCACCCAGAACGCCTCGATGACGTTGATGCTCAGCTCGAGGTCACCAAGGGCGAGTGCGGCCCCCGCGTGCTCTCGCAACGTGTCGTGAGCTTCGGCGATGCGGCCGGCTCGGACCATCGCCGTGGCCAGGTTGTTGTGATCGTGGGCGACTCCCCAGGTGTCGCCCAGCCGCTGGTCGATCTCCAACGTCTCCCGTAGCAGTTCGACGGCGCGGTCGGCGCGATCCTCGTCGACCTCGAGGATGGCCAGGTTGGACAGTGCGGCCGCGCGCCGCGCGTCATCACCGACGGTACGTGCCGTGGCGATGCTCTCTTCGAAGAGGCTGCGTGCTGTACCGGCCTCACCCAGCGCACGATGAGCACACGCCAAGCTGTTCAACTCCATGGCGATCTTGGTGGGATCACCCTCCTCGCGCCAGAAGTCCAGGCATCGGAGCAGTGCGTCCCGGCTTTGCGCGTGCTCCCCGTGTTGCTGCAGCACCACGCCGAGCCCGTGCAGGGTCGTCATCAGTTCGCGGCTCTCTCGCCCAGCCGCGGCCTCGACCCCGCGCGACAGCCACCGACGTCCCTCGTTGTGATAGCCGCAGGCGTACCAGAACCAGCTCAGCTCCTGGCACAGTCGTAGACCGATGTCCATCCGCTCGTCGGACGGTGGGTCGGTCTCGCTGCCGAGTGCCCAGTCCAGTGCGGCGCGCAAGTTGTCCAGCTCGATCTCGATCCGGTCCCTGGTGACGAGGAACCGGCTGCTGTGCAACTGCGGGGCAAGCGTCTCGACTACTGCAAGATAGTGTTCGGCGTGCCGCTGCCGAGACTCGTGCAGCTCTCCGGCCGCGGTCAGTCGTTCCCGGGCAAAGGTGGCGATGGTCTGCAGGAGATGCACCCGCGGTTCGCCGTCGGTGTCCTCTCAGCTGAACCAGGCTGGCGTCCACCAGACCGGACAGCACATCGAGCGGGTCGCCGTCCTTGCCGAGCACGGCAGCGCAGGCGGCCAGGTCACCACCACCGGCGAAGACCCCGAGCCGGGAGAAAACAACCTGCGCTTCGGCTGAAAGCAAGCCAAAGCTCCACGCGATGGTGCTTCGCAGGGTCTGCTGACGAGCCGGCCGGCCGGGTCGTGCCCCGCTGAACTCCAGGCTGGCGTCCAACCGGGCCAGCACGGCGCGCGGGCCGATGTGCCTGATCCGGGCGGCCGCCAGCTCGATCGCAAGCGGCAGTCCGTCCAGGCGGCGGCAGATCTCGGCCACGATCGACCGGTTGTCTGGAGTCAGCGAGAAGTTCGGTCGAACCATCCGGGCCCGCTGCAGGAAGAGCTGGACCGCACCGGATTCCTGGCTGTTTGCGGCGAAATCGCCGGGAGCCCTGGCTTCGTACGCCTCGACCTCGGCTGCGGAAAGCGTCAGGGGTGGAACGGGATGCTCGTACTCCTCGGCCAGGCGCAGCGGACGGCGCGAGGTGGCCAGGACCGCTCCCCCGGGTGCGGCGGCGAGGAGATCGGCCACCACGTCGGCGGCCTCGGTCAGCTGTTCGAGGTTGTCCAGGACTAGCAGTGCCCTACGAGTGGCCAGATGGTCCAACAGGCTCCACCGAGCCGGGCCGTCGCCACCAGTTCCGAGCGCTTCGGCGATGGAGGTCCACATCACTTCGACCGACCTGACCTCCTCGAGCGCGACGAAGTAGATGCCGTCCGGGAAATCGTCTTGCAACATCAAGGCCGCGGCGATTGCCAGCCTGGTCTTGCCGCAGCCCCCGGCACCGCTCAGCGTCACCAGCCTGACGTCCGGGGTGGTGATCAGCGCCCGCAGCGCCACGAGCTCGGCGTCGCGACCGACGATCGG
>JACCUM010000093.1 GCA_013811805.1 Geodermatophilaceae bacterium
ACCGGTGTCATCGGCGTACTCGGATCAGGCCTGCTGATCGCCGGAGCCCTGGTTCTGGAGAACGCCTGCCGTACGCCGCCGCCTCCCAAGCACGGCCCCGACCGATTGTGACCCCGGCCGGTTGTGACCACGGCGAAACCGGTTGTCACCGACCGTAGCGTGCAACGGATGGGCCCACGTACGGCGGTGACTGCTGTCTTCTTCCTGAACGGCGCGTCGTTCAGCTCCTGGTACTCCCGCCTGCCCGCGATCCAGGAACGTCTCGACCTCGGTCCCGGGGCGGTCGGGCTTGCCCTGTTCGGCGCCCCGCTGGGACTCCTCATCGCCCAGCCGGCGGTCGGGGCGATCATCGCCCGCAAGGGGTCGCGGCCGCTGGTTGCCGCGGCCCCGTTCTACCTCGCCGCCGTGATCCTGCCGGCGCTGGCGGTGAATACCCTGACCCTGTTCGCCGCTGTCACCGCGGTCGGGGCCGCCAACGGCGCACTGGATATCGCGATGAACGCCCAAGGCCTGGCCGTCGAGCGGACGGCCGGTAGGCGGTTGTTCAGCTCCCTGCACGCTGCGTTCTCCTTCGGTGCACTGGCTGGCGCGGGGATCGCCGCGGTGGTGGCCGGGGTGGGTATCGGACCGCTGCCACATCTCACCGGCGCCGCTGTGATCGGCGCCGCCGCAGCACTGGCCGTCATACCGGGACTTCAGCCCGACCGACCACACGGTGGCCCAGCGGGCCCACGACTGGCCCGGCCGAGCCGCCGCCTGGCTATCTACGGCGCGATCGCCTTCTGCGTACTGCTGGCTGAGGGCGCGGTATTCGACTGGAGTGGCATCTACCTCGCCTCCGAACAGCGGGCCGATCCGGGCCTGGTTCCGCTTGGCCTGGCTGCTTTCTCACTCACGATGGGCGTTGGGCGATTGCTCGGCGACCCGGCCGCGACGCGGTTCGGCGAGACGCTCGTTGCCCGCTCGGGTGCGGTGCTGGCCGCCGCCGGGCTCGGGTTGGCGCTGGCGACGAGCGCGGTCACAATCGGGATCATCGGCTTCGCGATGATGGGTCTTGGCTTGGCCGCGATCTTCCCGTTGACTCTTCGCGCCGCTGCGCGACATCCGGAGACGGCCGGACCGGACCTGGCTGCGGTCTCGACCCTTGGTTATCTGGGGTTGCTGTCCGGCCCGCCGGTGATCGGCGTTCTAGCCGAGCTGACCGGTCTACGCGCGGCGCTGCTGCTCGTCTGCGCCGCCTGCGTGGTGGCAGGAGCCTTGGCCGCTCGGATCGGCGCTGCCCACTGAGGTTAAACGCGTCCTACCTCGCTTTTAGCTGACGCTGAGGGGGTCAGACGCGCTCTACCTCGCCGACGCCGGGTCAGCCAGCGTTGTCCTCGACGGGCCAGCCGTTGCCCGGGTACTGCTCACCGACTGGGACGTCCACGGCGAGTCGGTTCCCCTCCTGCGGCAGCGGGCAGACCCACCGCGGGCTGTAGGCGCAGGACGGGTGGTAGGCGAAGTTGAGATCGACGACGATCGTGGAGCTGCCAGGCGGGTCTCGATCGGCCTCGGCCGGCTGTTGACCTGCGCCGGTACCAGGTCCGAGGTCGGCTCCCTTTGCTGTGTCGAGCAGGTACCGCCCGGCGCCGTAGGTACCCCGCCCGGCTGTGGTGTCCCGCATCGGCAGGAACAGGCCGCCGCCGTACTGCGCCAGCCACCACACATCCAGGCTGCCGAGCTCGTCCAACTGGACCCGGCCGATCCGCTCCAGCCGGACTACCTCCTCGCCTTGGGTGGCGATGTCCAGCCGCGTAGGCTCGACGTCGGGCTCGATCGACACCTGGAAGCGGTACGCCGGGTCGTACGGCGCGTACGGCACACCGGGGAACTCCCTCCGGGCAGCTGGTTCGAGCGGGGACTCCGGATGCTCGGCGAACAACCTGTCCCGCCCGCTTCGCCAGAGCTCGAAGCCCTCCTCCGGCCGTGCGCAGCCGCGAACCCGCCCGTACAGGTCGCCAACCGTGCGGCGCCAGTCCAGCAGAGTCGTGCTCATGTCCGGCCTGCCATCGGCTCAGCGTGCCACTTCCCGCCCGGCACTTGGTCCGCGCCTGGCGTCGCTGCCGCCGGTCCGCCCGTACCCTGTCCGGCATGGCTGTACGCGCGGACCGGGGGCCCGCCGCTGGGTCGGCGCTGCGTACGGTCGCCGTCGCAGGAGGATTCCTCTGCGCGGTCGTGGCCAGCGTGACCCTGTTCGTCACCGAAAACCCCGACGTCCTGCGGATCGGAATCTTGGTAGCGCTGTGGGCCTTTGGCCTCGCCGCTCTCGCCGCCGGCCGTAGGCAGACCGAGCAGGCAGTGGCCGCTAGCGCCGAACTGGGGGTACGCAAGACCTACGAACTGGAACTCGAGCGCGAGGTCGCCGCGCGCCGGGAGTACGAGCTTGCGCTCGAGGCCGAGCTGCGGCGTGAACTCCAGGACGTCTTCACCGCAGAGATCGGGGCGCTGCGTGAGGAGATGACCCGCCTGCGGCGCGAACTGTCCGAGCAATGGGACAGCGAACTACGCGTCGAGCGAATGGTCATGCGCACCCCATCAGTCCGGATGGGCGGCGACCGGCGCGAGCCGCTCGAGCACGAATCGACCGGCCGGGCCAGCATCGCCGCCGGACCGTCAAGCGAGGCAGAAGTTCGCGACCGGTATCATCCGCACCACGACGTCTTTCGAGTCCGACCGTTCGAGTCGGAGCCACCGACGAAGGAGTTTGCCGCCGTCGGCAGCGTTGAGCTGTCCGTACCCACCAGCCCCCTCCCACCACCGAGTCTGTTGCATTCGCCGAACGGGCCACGGCCGCCGAGCCCTCCATCGTCTGGATTTCCGACTCTGATCAACACTGGCCCGCCGCCAGCTCAGCCCGCACGTGTAGCTGAACAGCCGACGGGCAACGGAGCCTCCGACGACGACGTCCTGGCCCGGATCCTCGCCGAAGCAGGTGCCGGTGTCGGTGGTCGACGTCGCAAGCACCGTTACGCGGACGAGGACGAATAGGCACGTTCGGCGACTACTTGTCGATGTCTCCCACGACGAAGAACATCGAGCCGAGAATGGCGACCAGATCGGGCAGCAGCGTGCCGGGCAGCAGCTCGGTCAGCACCTGGATGTTGTTGTACGACGCAGAGCGCAGCTTGCACCGCCATGGCGTCTTCTCACCGCGACTGACGATGAAATAACCGTTGAGCCCCAGCGGGTTCTCTGTCCACGCGTACGTGTGCCCTTCCGGTGCCCGCAGTGTCTTGGGCAGCCGTACGTTCACCGCGCCGGTGACCGTCGCGAGCCGGTCCAGGCAGGCGTCGGCCAGGTCGAGTGAGGCATAGACCTGATCGAGCATGCACTCGAACCGGGCGTGGCAGTCCCCGGCGGTCCGGGTGATCACCCGCAGCGAGTCCTGCAGTTCGGCGTAGGCGAGATAGGGCTCGTCCCGCCGCAGGTCGAAGTCCACCCCGCTGGCCCGCGCGACCGGTCCGCTGACGCCGTAGGAATCGACCTGCTCGGGCGAGAGCATCCCGACGCCGCGGGTACGGGCCAGGAAGATCTCGTTGTTGCGGATCAGCCCGTCCAAGTCGGGCATCCGACGGCGAACGTCGGCAACGGCTTGGCGAACGCGCCCGGTCCAACCCGCCGGGACTTCTTCCTTGATCCCGCCGACCCGGTTGAACATGAAGTGCATCCGCCCCCCGGCGGCCTCCTCCATCACCGCCTGGATGGTCTCCCGCTCGCGAAAGGCGTAGAAGACCGGCGTGATCGCGCCGATCTCCAACGGGTACGAGCCGAGGAACATCAGATGGTTGAGCACCCGGTTCAGTTCGGCGAGCAGGGTGCGTAGCCAGGTGGCGCGCTCCGGCACCTCCATCCCCAGCATCCGCTCCACGGCCAGCGCGACCCCGAGCTCACTGGAGAAGGCCGAGAGCCAGTCGTGGCGGTTGGCCAGCACGATGATCTGGCGGTAGTCGCGTACCTCGAACAGCTTCTCCGCGCCGCGGTGCATGTACCCGACGATCGGTTCGGCGCTGACCACCCGTTCGCCGTCCAGGACCAGCCGTAACCGGAGTACGCCATGGGTGGACGGGTGCTGCGGTCCGATGTTGAGTGTCATGTCCGTGGTGGGGAACTCGTGCAGCCCCGCCGCGGCATCGCCCACCCCGACGGTGACCTCCTCGCCGACCATCCGCCCATCCTGCCCGTACGGGATGCCGAACCGCGATGATGGCTCGATGCGGAGCCGACGCGTCTGGGTCCTGGGCACCATCGTGCTCATCGCGACCTCGGCATGCACGCCAGGCGGACGAGGCGCGGGCACCGCTGCGCCAACATCGTCGTCGGCCAGCGTCGTGGTCACCGAAACCGCTGTCGGCCCACCGGCGCTCTCATCTGTCGAGCCACCCGCGCCGGCCGTCGAGCAGTTCCCGCCGTTCTCCTCCACCGTGGCGCCGGTGACCGCGGAGCGCCTCGGCGCCTCGTACCGGGTCGGATGCCCTGTCGCGCCCGAGGCACTGCGGCTGGTGGGCCTGACGTACGTCGGTTTCGACGGCACTGCCGCGCAAGGCGAACTCGTCGTTGCTGCTGACGTCGTGGATGACGTGGTCGCAGTCTTCGCTCAGCTGTACCGGCAGCGGTTTCCGATCCGGAGCATGGTGACTGTGGAGGCCTTCGGGGCTGACGACGACGCCTCCATGGCGGTGGACAACACCTCGGCGTTCAACTGCCGGCCGGTCACCGGCGGCAGCGGATGGTCACTGCACTCCTATGGCGTAGCGATCGACGTCGATCCGCGGGAGAACCCGTACGTGGCCGGCAACACGGTCCTGCCGCCGGAAGGCCGGGATCACCTCGATCGCGGCAACGTCGTACCCGGCATGATCCTGGCCGGCGACCCGGTGGTGACCGTGTTCGCGGCACACGGATTCGCCTGGGGCGGTTACTGGACCGACCCGGTGGACTACCAGCACTTCGAGGCCTGACCCGAGCCGGAACTGTTGACCGTCCCGGACACCGGCCATAGCCTTCGTAGTCCGGAAGAGTA
>JACCUM010000331.1 GCA_013811805.1 Geodermatophilaceae bacterium
ACATCGCGGCGGTGGAACCGAATTCGGGACTCATGTTGCCGATCGTGGCGCGATTGGCCAACGGCACGGCCGCGACACCCTTCCCGTAGAACTCGACGAACTTCCCGACCACGCCGTGCGAGCGGAGCATCTCGGTGATGGTGAGGACGAGGTCGGTGGCGGTGGCCCCATCGGGAAGGGCACCGGCGAGCTTGAAGCCAACGACGCGCGGGATCAGCATGGAGATGGGTTGGCCGAGCATCGCCGCCTCGGCCTCGATGCCGCCGACGCCCCAGCCCAGCACACCCAGGCCATTGACCATTGTCGTGTGTGAGTCAGTGCCGACACAGGTGTCCGGGTAGGCGGTCCTCACGTCGCTGTCTGCGCTGACAAAGACCACGCGGGCCAGGTGCTCGATGTTGACCTGGTGCACGATCCCGGTGCCCGGCGGCACGACCCTGAATTGTTCGAACGCGGTCTGGCCCCACCGCAGGAACTGGTAGCGCTCCTCGTTGCGCTCGTACTCCAAGGCAACATTGCGCTCGAAGGCGTCGGCGCGGGCGAACACGTCGGCGATGACGGAATGGTCGATCACGAGTTCCGCGGGGACAAGCGGATTGATCTTGGCGGGATCCCCGCCGAGGTCGAGCATCGCCTCGCGCATGGTCGCCAGGTCGACGACGCAGGGGACGCCGGTGAAGTCCTGCATGATCACCCGCGCCGGCGTGAACTGGATCTCCTGATCCGGCTCGGCCTGCGGGTCCCATGCGGCCAGGGCGCGGATGTGGCCGGCGGTGATGTTTGCACCGTCCTCGTTGCGCAGCAGGTTCTCCAACAGCACCTTGAGGCTGTACGGCAGCCGGTCCGCGCCCTCGACGGCGGACAGCCGATAGAACTGGTAGGACGCCTCGTCCACCGCCAACGTGCCCAACGCGCCGAAACTGTCCTTGCTCGAACCCACTGGTCGCGGCCTCCCACTCAGCTGCACGTGTAGCACTGTCTGCATTCTCCCGCACGGACCGATGGCGGGCGGTGTGAGGTGCCCGACTCCGAGGTCCCTGGGAAGACGGATGCCGTCCCACGTCCGGATGAACAGCGCGTGCCTGCGCACGAACATTGGACGAAGGACTTGTGTCGCTTAGGGTGCGCGCATGTCTGCGGAGGCCTCGACCGGCATTCTGGTCGCTCGGCCGCTGAACTGGTCGCGGCTTCGGGGCTGGCTGGCGGCGGCGTACGGCGTCGTCCTGGCTCTTTTCATCCTCAACGTGGGCCTGCCGACCGAGCGACTGGCGCTGCTGTGCTGGGTGCTGATCGGGCTGTCGATCGGCTGCGTCGGCCGTGGCTGGCGTGCGATCGCCGGCATGGTCGTCGACTGGCTCCCGTTCATCGGGATCCTCGTGCTCTACGACCTGACTCGTGGCCTCGCCGACTCTCTCGGGATGCCCGTCCATGTGGACGACCTGGCAGCCTTGGAATCGGCCATGTTCGGTGGGACTTTGCCGACGGTGTGGCTGCAGGACCAGCTGGGCCCGTCAGCTGGTTGGCGGGCTGCCGGAGACACAACCTGGTGGCATGTCGTGGTCACCGCGATCTACGTCTCGCACTTCTTCGTCACGCCGATCATCGCGGGCGTCCTGTGGCTGCGCGATCGCCGCCGTTGGATCAGCTTCACAGCACGCGTCGTCGGAGTGGCTCTGCTGGGCGTCATCACCTACGTTCTCGTTCCCGCAGCGCCTCCCTGGTACGCCGCCAACCGGGCAGTCATCCCCGACGTGGACCGACTGTCGGGCCTGGGCTGGGAGGTCATCGGCCTGGACCGCGCGGGGGCGCTACTGGATCAGGGACAAGCCAAGGTCAATCTCGTGGCAGCCATTCCGTCGCTGCACACCGCGTACGCCGTGCTCGTACTGTTGTTCTTCTGGCCGGTTCTCGGTCGCTCGCTCCGGGTCCTTCTCGCGAGTTACCCGCTGCTGATGGGGCTGATCCTGGTGTACTCCGGTGAGCATTACGTCGTCGACGTCGTGTTGGGCTGGGCGTGCGCAGCGATCGTGGCCGTTGGCGTCGGCCTGGCCGAGCGAGCGTGGCGTCCTTCGTCGCTGTCGGGCGCCGCTCCCGACTAGCGTGGCAGCCATGCGAGTTCCTCTGCTCACCAGTGACTTCATCGACCGGGCCGAATTGGTGTACGGCGACCGGATCGGTGTGATCGACGAACCTGATCAGCCGGCGCGGTCTCTCGGCTCCCTGACCTATCGCGAACTGGCCCGACGTGGCCGGGCCATTCAAGCGGGTCTGGACGAGCTGGGCATCGGCGTGGGGGACCGGGTGGCCATCGTCAGTCACAACTCGGCCCGCCTGCTCGAACTGCTGTACGCCGTACCGTCTTCCGGCCGCATCCTGGTGCCGGTCAACTTCCGCTTGCAGGCCGAGGAGGTCGCCTACATCGCCGAGCACAGTGGAGCGAGGGTCCTGCTGGTGGACCCGGAGTTGGAGACGTCGCTGTCGGCGATCAGCGCCGAGCACAAGTTCCTGTTGGGCGAGGAGAGCGACGACGCTCTGCTGCGCTTCGAGGCACAACCGCGGCCCTGGTCGGAGCCGGACGAGGATGCGACCGCCACTTTGAACTACACGAGCGGCACGACGGCCCGACCCAAGGGCGTGCAGCTGACCCACCGCAACATCTGGATCAACTCGGTCACCTTCGCGATGCACATGCAGATGTCCGACCGGGACGTGTACCTGCACACGCTGCCGCAGTTCCATTGCAACGGCTGGGGCTTGCTCTACTCCGCGGCGGGTGTGGGTGCGACCAACGTGATCATCCGAAAGATCGACGGTGCTGAGATATTGCGCCGGGTCGAGAAACACGGGGTGACCTTCGCCGCCGGAGCCCCGGCGGTGTGGAACATGGCGTTGGATGCCGCCGCCCAGCTCGACGGGGAGATCCCGGGTCACGGTCGGACCCGGATCGTCGTGGCCGGCGCTCCACCGCCGTCGCGGACGATCGCCCGGGTCGAGACCGAGTTGGGTTGGGAGTTCAACCAGATCTACGGGCTGACCGAGACCACCCCTCTGCTGACGGTGAACCGGCCGCGCGCCGAGTACGACGAGTTGGCCGTCGAGGACAAGGCGACACTGCTCTCCCGGGCCGGAGTTCCCGGCCTGGGGACGCGGGCCAAGATCTCCGACTCAGGCGAGATCCTGGTCCGGGGCAACGTGGTCATGGGCGGTTACTGGGACAATCCCGACGCGACCGACGAGGCGATCCAAGACGGTTGGTTCCACACCGGCGACGGCGGCACCGTCGACGAAGGTGGCTACGTCACGATCTCTGACCGCAAGAAAGATGTGATCATCACCGGGGGGGAGAACGTTTCCTCGATCGAGGTCGAGGATGCCGTCTTCAGCCATCCGTCGGTGGCCGAGGTTGCTGTCATCGGCGTACCCGATGACAGGTGGGGGGAGAAGGTGACCGCCCTGGTCGTGCTCGCCGATGGTCAGACTGCGACCGAGGACGAGATCATCGCTCACGTGAAGTCGAAGCTGGCCGGCTACAAGACGCCGAAGGCGGTGGAGTTTCGCGAGGACATCCCGAGGACGTCCACCGGCAAGATCCAGAAGTTTAAGCTTCGGCAAGAATTCTGGGAAGCCGGGCAGCGTCAGGTCAACTGACCAGGGCCCTGGGACAGACACCGGCCTGGGCTGGGGACGCAAAAGCGTCGGGCAGCCACGGGGGGAGCTGCCCGACGCACCAGGAACTGTAGCACCGGAGCCTGCTCAATGGGATGTCGGTCATGCTCGGCGTGTCCGTCGCGGCAACGGGGAAGCAGCCGCTTCACAGACAGTTCACGCCTGCCGGTGTGTGGTGATGCCAGCGAGCATCGCGTCGAATGCCTGCATGAGACGACCCTGCATGAGACGACGCAGCCCCATCCCATCATCGACCGATCGCCAAAAGGAGCTCGATGAGCGCCCCAGCTCCCGTTCCACCAGCTCAGGACGCCGGGGAGATCGAGCGCGTTCTGTTCGAGATCAAGCAGGTCATCGTCGGGCAGGACCGGATGATCGAGCGAATGGTCGTCGGCCTGCTGGCCAGGGGGCACCTGCTCATCGAGGGCGTTCCGGGTGTCGCCAAGACGCTGGCCGTGGAAACCCTTGCCTCGACGGTCGGAGCGAGCTTCGCCCGGCTGCAGTTCACCCCTGATCTCGTTCCGGCCGACATCGTCGGGACCCGGGTCTATCGGCAGGGCAAGGACGCCTTCGACACCGAGCTCGGCCCGATCTTCGCCAACTTCGTCCTGACCGACGAGATCAACCGGGCGCCGGCCAAGGTTCAGTCCGCGTTGCTCGAGGTGATGGCCGAACAGCAGGTCTCCATCGGTGGAAAGACCTATCCGATGCCTCGCCCCTTCCTGGTGATGGCCACCCAGAACCCGATCGAGTCCGAAGGCGTCTATCCACTGCCGGAAGCACAGCGCGACCGCTTCCTGATGAAGATCCTCGTCGACTACCCGACACCGGCCGAGGAACGCGAGATCGTCTACCGGATGGGCGTCTCGCCACCGACCGCAGCAACAGTCATCGAGGCTGCTGATCTGGTCCGGTTGCAGGACACCGCCAGCAAGGTGTTCGTCCACCATGCCCTGGTGGACTACGTCGTCCGGGTGGTCGTGGCCACCCGGCATCCCACGGAGCACGGACTGCCCGACGTCGCGAGCTGGGTTTCCTACGGCGCCAGCCCGCGCGCCTCGCTCGGGTTGATCGCCGCCGCCCGAGCGCTCGCGCTGGTCCGCGGCCGCGACTATGTCCTGCCCCAGGATGTCCTGGATGTCGCTGCGGACGTCTTGCGGCACCGGCTGGTGCTCTCCTATGACGCATTGGCCGATGGCGTGCCGACCGAGCACATCGTGAAGCGGATCTTGCAGAGCGTGCCGCTTCCGCAGGTGACCCCTCGCCAACGCGCTGGCGGCTACGGGCCAGCGGCACCGGACGGGCCGCGGGTACCCGATCAGTTCAGCGGCTCGCAGGGTGGTGCGCTGGCCGCCGGCCAGGGCGTTCGGCCCGCGTGAGCCTGCCTGCGCCGCCTCGGCTGGCAGACGAGTCAGCCGAATTCGTCCTGCGTCGACTAGAACTGACTGTCCGGCGCAAGCTGGACGGACTGCTGCAAGGAAACCATCTGGGGCTGCTGCCCGGCCCGGGCAGCGAGGCGGGGGAGTCGCGGATCTATCACCCGGGTGATGACGTGCGCCGGATGGACTGGCCGGTCACCGCTCGTACCAGCGTGCCGCACATCCGTCAGACGATCGTCGACCGTGAACTGGAGACCTGGGTTGTCCTGGACCTCTCGGCGAGTCTGGATTTTGGGACGGCGCGCTGCGAGAAGCGGGATCTGGCCATCGCCGGGCTCGCGGCGATCAGCTATCTGACCATGCACGGTGGTAACCGGCTGGGCGCCGTCATCACCACCGGCACGCAGGTCATCCGCATTCCGGCCCGGCCAGGGCGGGCCGCGGGAAACCGCCTGCTGCGCATCGCCGCCACCACCGAGCGGGCGGAGTCAGGACACCGCGGAAATCTCGGTGCGGCTCTCGAGCTGCTGCGCCGGCCACCCCGCCGCCGGGGACTGGTCGTCGTGATCTCCGACTTTCTCGGGGATGGGTCGTGGCAGCGTCCGCTGCGCGGGTTGGGCGCCCGTCATGACGTACTGGCCATCGAAGTGGTGGATCCGAGAGAACTCGAGCTGCCCGATATCGGCCTGGTCACGATGGTCGACCCGGAGAGTGGTCAGACCATCGAAGTGCCGACCCAGCGCAAGGACATACGCGACCGGTTCGCCCTGGCCGCTGCCGGGCAACGCGCCGAGGTCACCGCGGCCCTGCGGCGGGCGGGAGCCGGACATCTGACCCTGCGTACGGATCGTGAGTGGCTGCTCGACATCGTCCGGTACGTCGCACATCGCCGGCACGCGGCATCCGGCGGTGCCTCCCGATGACTGCAAGACAGCAGGCGTCACTGTGATTTTTCAGGCGCCGGTGTGGCTGTGGTTGCTTGTCGCCAGCATTGCCCTTGTTGGGCTCTATGTCGCGATCCAACTGCGACGCAAGAAGTTCGCGGCCCGATTCACCAATGTCGACCTCTTGAGCCGGCTGGTCCCCAAGCGGCCGGGGTGGCGACGGCACGTCGCCTTCGGGCTGCTGGTCCTGGCTCTTGCGACGTTCACTGTGGCCCTGGCCAAGCCGAGCGCCGAAGTGCAGGTGCCGCGGGAACGGGCAACCGTGATCATGGCCGTGGACGTCTCGCTGTCCATGGAGGCCGACGACATCGCGCCCAACCGGTTCGAGGCGATGAAAGTCGCGGCCAAGGACTTCGTGGACATTCTCCCCGAGCGGATCAATCTCGGACTGGTCTCCTTCGCCGGCACGGCGACTCCGGTCGTGACGCCCAGCATCGATCGAGCCGCGGTGAAGACCGCTATCGACAACCTCGATCTCGACGAGGCAACCGCCATCGGGGAGGCAATCTTCGCCTCGCTGAGCGTCCTCGACAATTTCCAGGCCACCCTGGAATCGACCGGCAACGAGGCACCGCCGGCTCGGATCGTGCTGCTGTCCGACGGCTACAACACCGTCGGCCGGGAGAACAGCCAGGCGATCGACGCGGCCCGCGATGCCGGGGTTCCGGTGTCCACGATCGCCTTCGGCACCGACTACGGCAGCGTCGAGATCGAAGGTGAGCAGCAGCCTGTTCCGGTGGACAGCGAGTCATTGCGACAGATCGCCGAGGAGACCGGCGGCACGTTCAAGGAGGCGGCCAGTGCCGCGGAGTTGACCGAGGTGTACGAGGACCTGGGCTCGCAGATCGGGTACGTCACAGAGCCTCGCGAAGTGACGCCATGGTTCATCGGTAGTGGATTGGCGCTCGCCTTTCTGGGGGCAATCCTGTCCCTGCTGTGGACCAATCGACTCCTCTGAGACCGGTTCGCGTCAACGGGTCAGCTCGAACCGGGTGTATGCGGTCCACGGTGACCCGCAGTTCGATTCAAGGCGACCCGATAGCCTCGGCCAGGCACCTGCATCGAGGTGGATGAATGGGTAGAGGAGTCGCGTGGGGCGCAGCGTTCTGGTCACGGGTGGCAACCGCGGCATCGGCCTGTCCATCGCCCAGGCCTTCGCGGCGCAGGGTGACTCGGTGGCCGTGACCCATCGCAGCACCAGTCCGCCGGTTGGGTTGTTCGGTGTGCAGTGCGATGTCACTGACCCGGACTCCCTCGATGCTGCGTTCAGGGCCATCGAGGAGGAACAGGGAGCGGTCGAGGTGCTGGTCTCGAACGCCGGTATCACCGACGACACCCTCCTGTTGCGAATGAAGGAGGAGTCGTTCACCTCGGTCATCGACGCGAACCTGTCCGGGGGGTTCCGGGTGGCCAAACGGGCGGCGGGAAAGATGTTGCGCGCCAAGTGGGGACGGATGATCTTCATCTCCTCCGTGGTCGGGCTCAGTGGCTCGGCCGGACAGGCCAACTATGCGGCGGCCAAGGCCGGCCTTGTGGGTATGTCGCGGTCCATCGCCCGGGAACTCGGCTCGCGCAACATCACCGCGAACGTGGTCGCGCCCGGATTCGTCGATACCGACATGACCCGCGACCTGCCGGAGGCCCGGCGCAAGGAGATACTCGGCCAGGTGCCGTTGGGCCGGTATGCCAGCACGGATGAGATTGCCGGCGTGGTGACCTTTTTGGCCAGCGACGCCGCGGCCTACATCACCGGAGCCGTGATCCCGGTGGACGGCGGATTGGGGATGGGGCACTGATGGGGATACTCGAAGGCAAGCGGTTACTGATCGCCGGGGTTCTCACCGAGGCCTCGATCGCGTACTCCGCGGCCCGAGTCGCCCAACAGGAGGGCGCTCAACTGGTGCTGTCCAATTTCGGGCGAGCGCTCAAGCTCACCGAACGGATCGCCAAGCGGCTGCCCGAGCCCGCACCGGTGATCGAACTCGACGTCAGCAACGACGAGCACCTGGCCAGCCTTGCCGACCGGGTTGGTGAGCACCTCGACGGGCTCGACGGTGTCCTGCACTCAATCGGCTTTGCGCCGCAGAACGCGCTCGGTGACGCCTTCACCGAGACGCCGTGGAGTGATGTGGCGACGGCCGTGCAGATCTCCACGTGGTCCTTTGCCGCGTTGACGCATGCCTGCCGGCCGATGTTCGGGGAGAAGGCCTCGGTGGTCGGTCTCACCTTCGACGCAGCGCGAGCCTGGCCGGTGTACGGCTGGATGGGCGTGGCCAAGGCTGGTCTCGAGTCCACGGCGCGATATCTCGCCCGGGAACTCGGGCCAGACGGTATCCGGGTCAACCTCGTCGCCGCCGGTCCACTGCGGACGATGGCGATGAAATCGATCCCGGGGTCGGAACAGTTCGAGGAGGTGTGGGCCCAGCGTGCCCCACTCGGGTGGGACGTGAACGACAACGGCCCGGCCGGGAGGGCCTGTGCCGTCCTGCTGTCGGACTGGTTCAGCGCGACTACGGGCGAGATCGTGCACGTCGATGGCGGTTACCACGCGATCGGCGCGTGACCAACCAGCCTTGTCTGACGACGACAAAGTTGGCGGGGACGATGACGTTGACGAAGGCAACGCCGTACTCCTGCTGTCCTTCGGCGGCCCGGAAGGGCCCGACGACGTGCTGCCGTTCCTGGAGAATGTGACTCGAGGACGGGGGATACCGCGCCAACGGCTGACGGCAGTCGCGGCGCACTACCAGCACTTCGGCGGTGTGAGCCCGATCAACGAGCAGAACCGGCTGTTGCGCAAGGCAATCGAAGACGAGATGTCCTCGCGCGGGCGACCGCTCCCGGTCTATTGGGGCAATCGCAACTGGGAGCCCTACGTCGAGGATGTGGTTGCTCGGATGGCCGCCGACGGGGTCAACCGGGCGGTCGCCTTCGCCACGTCGGCCTACTCCTCGGCCTCGGGCTGCCGGCAGTATCACGAGGACCTTGCCCGGGCTCGACAAGCAACCGGCCCGACGGCACCGGCGATCGAGAAGCTACCCCATTTCTTCGGCCACCCCGGGTTCGTCACTGCCAACGCTGACGCGTTGCGCGCGGCGCTGGCTCGGTTACCGCCCGGCCTGGCAGAGCAGGCGCGGATCGTGGCCACCGCGCACAGCATCCCGATATCGATGGCCCGAGCCGCTGGGCCAGAGGGCGGCTTGTACGAACAACAGCTCCGTGCCACCGCCCGCGCCGTTGTGGACGCGGTGCACCCGGGACGTCGGGTCGATCTTGTCTGGCAGAGCCGCAGCGGACCACCGGAAGTGCCCTGGCTGGAACCTGACATCAACGCTCATCTGTCTCGCCTGGCCGACCAGGGGATTCCGGCGGTCATCCTCTGCCCGATCGGGTTCGTCAGCGACCACATCGAAGTGCTGTGGGATCTGGACAACGAGGCCCGCGAGACGGCACGGGGGCACGGCCTGATCTTCGAGCGGGCCGCCACCGCTGGGACCCACCCTGCGTTCGTGGCGATGATCGGCGACCTGATCGTGCAAAGACTGGCCGGCCGACCACGACGGCTGGGTACCAGCTGCCCGAGCACCTGCTGTCTGGCGGCCTGACCGCTGCTGCTCAGCGGGCGATGGTGCGGCGTACGGGGGTCGCGCTGTAGGCAGTCATCAGGGCTTCACGCACTGCAACGGACAACGGGCGCAGGGCCGCGTCGCGAGAAACCGCACCGTGGGCATTGAGGGCCCCGCCGGGAGCGGCGGTCCACGCCAGCTCGAGGATCGCCCCGAGCCGGGTAGCTCGGGTGGCCAGCGCAACAGCTGACGGCTCATGGTCGTGGGGGAGCGCGAGGAGCGGCTCACGACAGAGCAGCGATTCGACGCCTGGATTCCAGCGTGCGACGTCGAGTGCGGCAAGGACGTCGGTGGCGTCGAGCACGGCATGTCGCAGCGCAC
Source organism: Geodermatophilaceae bacterium (assembly GCA_013811805.1). Taxonomy (GTDB): domain Bacteria; phylum Actinomycetota; class Actinomycetes; order Mycobacteriales; family Geodermatophilaceae; genus JACCQS01. Next base: position 9,937 of record JACCUM010000331.1, read on the forward strand.
CTTCGGCTTGGGAAACCGTCTGCTGTTCACCGGGCGTGGCATTGGCCGGCATCGCATCGGCCAGCTCCCAGGACAACCACACACGGTCAGCCGACGGGTCCGGATCGGGATTCGGGTCAGGAAGGAATGCCACACCGGGGGCGACGACGAGCTGACCGGCATGAGTCGCCGCCGCCGCGAGGCCCGGGCTGTCCGGCACCCCGCGGATGTCTCCTGGGACCGGGAGCACCAGGCGCAGCGGCCTACCGCCGGCCGATCGCAGGGTGCTGAGGGCCCACCCGACCGGTGCTGGCTCCGGTTGGTTGGACAGACCGCGAACCGTGCCGATACCGGCCTCGTGGATAGCCGCCAGGGCCGCGTCATAGGACACCGCTCCACGCAGCCAGGAGTTGGCCCACGCGGTCAAGGCACCGCCGCTGCGGAGGCGCGAACCGTCAGGCGAAGTCCGGAGCGTGCCAGGCTGGGGTGGATTCGGCATCGGTCGACTGTAGTAGCGCCGTCGGGGTTGACCTTGGACGCGCCGCGTGCCTCCTGCGGTGGTTGGATGTGCACATGTCGTCCTGGGTCATCTGGCTGATCGCGGCGGGGGTACTTGCCGGGGCTGAACTGCTCACGCTGGACTTCGTCCTCCTGATGCTCGCCGGCGGCGCTCTCGGTGGAATGGCAGTTGCTGTGGCCGGTCTCCCGGTCGGTCTCCAGCTCGCCGCCTTCGTCGTGGTGGCCCTCGGCCTCCTGGTCTTCGTCCGGCCGCTGGCCAAGCGGCAGCTGCTGTCTCGTACGCCGCAACAGATCGACGGCGCAGAAACCTATGTCGGGAAGGTCGCTGTCGTCACCCAACGCGTCGATCACATGGACGGCCGAATCCGGTTCGGCGCCGACGACTGGAGCGCGGTCTCGCAGTCCCGAGGCGAAACCTACGAGGTGGGCAGCACCGTCAGAGTCATGCAGATCCGTGGGGCCACCGCGATCGTCGCGGAATCACACGAGTAGTACGTCCCTGGGAGGGAACCCTTCGTGGAGTTGCTCATCGCACTGGCGGTCATCGCCATCTTCGTCATCATCGTCGTGGCGCGGAGCATCAAGATCGTTCCGCAGGCTCAGGCAGCTGTTGTGGAACGACTCGGCCGCTACAGCCGGACGCTGTCGCCGGGGCTCGCCCTTCTCGTGCCCTTCGTGGACCGGGTACGGGCCACCATCGACCTGCGTGAGCAAGTGATCTCCTTCCCGCCGCAGCCGGTGATCACCGCCGACAACCTGCAGGTCGGCATTGACACCGTCGTGTACTTCCAGGTCACCGAGCCGCGACTGGCCGTGTACGGCATCTCGAACTACATCCACGGCATGGAACAGCTGACCACCACGACACTTCGTAACGTGGTCGGCGGACTCAACCTCGAAGGCGCGCTGACCGGGCGGGACGGGATCAACTCCCAACTCCGTACGGTGCTCGACGGCACCACCGGTCCGTGGGGCCTGCGCGTGGCCAGGGTCGAGATCAAGGCGATCGAACCTCCGCTGTCCATCCAGGACTCGATGGAGAAGCAGATGCGCGCGGACCGGGACAAACGCGCCGTCATCCTGACCGCCGAAGGGCAGCGGGAGTCCTCGATCAAGATGGCCGAGGGCCAGAAGGTTGCGCAGATCCTGTCCGCCGAGGGGGAGAAGCAGGCGGCCATCCTCGGCGCCGAGGCCGAACGGCAGAGCCAGATCCTGCGCGCCGAGGGTGAACGTGCCGCCCAGTTCCTCACCGCACAGGGCCAGGCCAAGGCCATCGAGACGGTCTTCGAAGCGATCCACCGCGGCAAGCCCGACTCCGGGCTGCTCGCCTACCAGTACCTGCAGACACTCCCGCAGATCGCCCAGGGCGACGCGAACAAGGTGTGGATCGTGCCCAGTGAGTTCAGCCGGGCCCTGGATGGACTGGCCAAGGCCACCGGTGCCGAGACCGGAAAGTCCTGGATGGACATCGAGCCCGGCGCCGGCGACGGGTCCGGCCCGGCAGCGCAGAAGATCGACACCGAGGGCTGGTTCGATTCCAACCTTCCGCCGGCAGCCGAGCAGCCCGAGGCGAAGTTCGAGTTGAGCGAGTCCATCGATCCCGGCATTCCCATCCCGCCGATGCGGCCGACTGCTCCTGGGCCGCCCGCGGGCGGGCGGGCGCCTGCGCCTCCTCCAGCACAGCAGCAGTCACCGCCACGCCCCCCACAACCGACCGGCTCGCCGGATGGTCAGTCCCGCGGCGCCGGGGCGCCGGGACAACCTCCCTACGACGCGCCGCAGTCCTGGCCGCCCCCCGGCCAGCCCGGTCAGCAGTAACCTGCTGCCATGCGGTCCATCTGGCGCGGTGCGGTCTCCTTCGGCCTGGTCAGTATCGGCGTGAAGATGTACTCCGCGACCGAGGACAAGGACGTCCGCTTCCACCAGGTGCACCGCGAGGACGGGGGGCGGATCAAGTACAAGCGGGTCTGTTCCATCGATGGTGAAGAAGTGCCCTACGCCGATATCGCCAAGGGCTTCGAACTCCCCGACGGCCAGTTAGTGATCCTGACCGACGAGGACCTCGAGGACATGCCGCTGGGCACGAAACACTCGATCGACGTGATCGAGTTCGTTCCCGGTGACCAGATCGACCCGATCCTCTACGAGAAGACCTACTACCTCGAACCGGACACCGGACCGGCCGTACGCCCGTACGTGCTGCTCCGTGAGGCACTGGAGAAGTCAGGGCGGATGGCGCTGACCAAGATCGCGATCCGGCAGCGAGAAGCCTTGGCCGCCATCCGGGTCCGTGACGGAGTGCTGGTGCTGCACACCATGCGCTGGCCGGACGAGATCCGGAACGCCGAATTCGGCTTCCTGGACGAGGACATCACCGTTCGCCCTCAGGAACTCAAGATGGCCGACTCGCTGATCGAGTCGATGGTCGCGGATTTCGATCCTGAAGAGTTCAGCGACGACTACCGCGAGGCGATGACCGCGCTGATCGAGAGCAAGCAGGCCGGCGGCGAGGTGCACACGCCGGAGCCGGAAGTCGAGGAGGACAGCGGCGGGCAGGTCGTCGATCTGATGAGCGCCCTGCGGGCCAGCGTCGCGCGCGCGAAAGGTGGTGCCGCACCGGTGAAGTCGGGGCCATCGAACCGGGGTAGGGGCGCCGACGACGTTGCCGACGCCGAGTCATCGCGACCGGCCAAGAAGGCGGCCAAGTCCGCCGCCAAGTCTGCGCCGAAGAAGACCGCTGCCAAGCAGACCACTGCCGGCAAAGCCACTGCAGCGAAGAAGGCACCGGCCAAGAAGGCGGCCAAGGCTGCGAAGAAGGCGCCGGCGAAAAAGGCCGTGGCCAGCACCCAACGCCGGCGTTCGGCCTAGCCAGCCAGGCGCGGATGCCCTCGCCGGATCGGCTGGCGACCTATCGCCGCAAACGGCGCGCCGACCGTACGCCGGAACCGATCCCGGACCGGCACGACGATGCCGGCGAGCACGGATCGGTGTTCGTGATCCAGGAGCACCACGCGCGGCGACTGCACTGGGACCTTCGTCTGGAGCGCGACGGCGTGCTGGCCTCGTGGGCCGTTCCTCGCGGCCTGCCCGCTGTGCCCGGCGACTCCCGGCTGGCCGTGCACACCGAGGACCACCCGATGGAGTACCTCACTTTCCACGGCGAGATCCCGGCGGGGGAGTACGGCGGGGGCACGATGACCGTCTACGACACCGGCACGTACGTGACCGAGAAGTGGGATGAGCGGCACGTCATCGTCGATCTGTCCGGGGATAAGATCACCGGTCGGTATGCGCTGTTCCCGGTCGAGGGTGACAGGCAGTGGAACATCCGCCGCCTGGATCCGCCCAGCGATCCGGACTACGTAGCGGTCCCGGACCGGATCGAGCCGATGATGGCCGTTCCGGGCGGACTTCCGTTCCATCGTGAGGACGCGACGTGGGCCTACGAGATGAAGTGGGATGGCGTTCGGGCGATCGGAACGGTCGAGGGAACCGCGCTCCGGTTGCGGTCCCGCAAGGGTGGCGACATCACCGCCAGCTATCCGGAACTGGGCGGATTGGGGATCGCCATGGGCGCCCTCGATGTGGTGCTGGACGGGGAGGTCGTGCGCCTGGGTGCCGATGGTCGGCCCGACTTCGGGGCCTTGCAGCATCGAATGCACGTTGCCGATGCAAGCCGGGCCCGGAAGCTGGCTGAATCCGCGCCGGTCACGTACCTGATCTTCGACCTGCTGTACGCCGCCGGCCGATCTGCGGTCGGACTGGCGTACGAGCAGCGTCGTGCCCTGCTCGCCGACGTCGTACCGGAAGGTCCGCGTTGGCAGGTGACGCCGTGGTGGTCGGGCGGCGGTGCGGACGTGCTGGCGGCGAGTCTGGAGTACCGACTCGAGGGCATCATCGCCAAGAAGCTGGATTCGACGTACCGGCCCGGACAGCGAAGTCCCTTGTGGCGCAAGGTCAAGAACGTTCGCGGGCAGTCGGGGGTGATCGGTGGGTGGCTCCCTGGTGCCGGTCGTCGGGCCGGCGGGTTGGGGTCGATCCTGCTCGGTCTGCCCGAGGGCGACGGCCTCCGGTTCATCGGAAGCGTGGGTACGGGTCTGACCGATCAGATGCTCGACGATCTGGGTCAGACGCTGCGCGGGCACAGCCGGCGGAGTTCGCCGTTCAACGAGGCGATCCCGCCCACGGCCGGCAAGAAGCCGCACTGGGTCGAACCGGTGCTCGTCGCCGAGGTGTCCTACGCCGAGTGGGGCTCAGCGGGTCGATTGCGTCATCCGGTCTGGCGTGGTCTGCGGGACGACCTGAGCCCAGAAGACGTGGTGGACGAGTCGGAGTAGCCGGGCCCCATTCCAAATCGGAGTGCCCACGAGCGATGACGGCACAATGCCGGTCATGGCCGGGGAGAAGCTGCGGGTACGCGTGGGGGAACGCACCCTCGCTGTGACGAATCTGCAGAAGGTGCTCTATCCCGAGATCGGCTGGTCGAAGGCCGACGTGATCGACTACTACGCGACGATCGGTCCGACCATGCTGCCGTACCTGCGGGGTCGCCCGATCACGTTCAAGCGGTATCCCGATGGGGTGGAGGGGGAATCATTCTTCGAGAAGAACACCGCGCGCAATGCTCCCGAGTGGCTCCACCATGCTGTGCTGCCGGCCACCCGTAGCACCAAGGAGCGCACCGAACTCGACTACGCCATCCTCGATGACTTGCCGAGTCTCGTCTGGGCGGCAAATCTCGCGGCCCTCGAATTACACGTTCCACAGTGGAGGGTCGGAGCCAAAAAGCAAGCCCTCGCACCGGACCTCATGGTTTTCGACCTCGATCCCGGACCACCGGCGACCATCGTGGAGTGCACGCGGGTCGCGCTCCTCGTCCGGGACGTGCTGGCGGAGGACGAGTTGATGGCCTTCGCCAAGACGTCCGGCTCCAAGGGGATGCAGCTCTACGTCGGAGTCAAGGTGCGTGACCCGGAACGAACCAGTGCTTACGCGAAGTCTCTGGCCGAGCGGCTGGCCGCCGAACATCCCGACCTGATCGTGTCTCAGATGGCCAAGAACCTGCGTCCGGACAAGGTCTTCATCGACTGGAGTCAGAACAACCCGGCGAAGACAACGGTGGCGCCGTACTCACTGCGCGCGCGCCCCGAGCCGACAGTGTCCACGCCGATCAGCTGGGACGAGGTCGAGGGCTGCCAGTCGGCCGGTGACCTGAGGTTCCTGGCCTCCGACGTCCTAGCCAGGGTCGAGAAGCGCGGCGACCTCTTCAATGGCCTGCTCACAGAGAAATCCGCCCTGCCGTAGTGGGCTTGGGCGACGGGTTTCGTGAGAAGTCCTGGCGGTCTGAACGGGTCAGTCTCGGCGGCCGTATACACAATCGTCCGCACCCTGATCATTTGGAGGCATCATGCTCGGCAAGATCGCAAAGACCATCGCCGTCACGGCTTTCGCAGGTGGATCGGTACTGCTCAGCGCCGGCGGAGCGTCCGCCGCACACTGCGTCTCGCCTGACGGAACCTCGCCTGGCTTCTCGTACTTCGGCA
>JACCUM010000142.1 GCA_013811805.1 Geodermatophilaceae bacterium
CAGGCCAACTTCATGTTCGGGCTAGACACCGACGAGGGCGACGACCCGGTCGAGCTGACCAAGCTCTTCATGGACCAGACGCCGTTCGCCTGGCCGGTGGTCAACATTCCGATGCCGTTCGGCGGGACCCCGCTGCACCAGGAGCTCCTTCGAACAGACCGAATCCTAAAGACGATGCCGTTCGGTTTCTACTACGCCCCGTATCTGGTCACCACGCTCAAGAACTATGACCCGGTGACCTACTACGAGAAGCTCATCGAGCTGTTCTGCCACGCCTCGTCGCCGGCCCTGCTGAAACGACGGATGAGCGGCGCGTCGAATCGCACGATCAAGCTCCTGCACTGGGCGCGGACGGCCGGCACCAGGGCCAACCTGAAGAACTATCGCCAGATTCTCACGCTGCTGCGGTCCGACAGCCAGTTCCGAGCATTTCATGACGGGGACTCCACGGTGCTACCCGAGTACTACCAGCACCGCTACGACCGCATGTTGAAGGGCTACGGCGAGTTGCTGTCACCTGCAGACCGGGTGCCGAACCTGACGCAAAGCCTGGAGTCAGGCGCATAGCCGCAACTCCTGAATCGGCCGTCACCGTCCGATGAGCGGGCACGCGGTCGAATGCCCTCAGCCGGCGCTCGGGGGCTGGTGAAGGCCAAAGGGCGAGCCTTGATCGTCGCGGCACAGCTTGGAGGTGCCGAAGCGTTCGATCGACTCGTCGCTCCCACCCACGTCTATGTCCTCGACGGTGCCCCCGAGCTCGCGCACACGTTCAAGCGCCTCGTCGATCGCGGCCACTCGGAAGAACACGTAGGGCGCGGCCCCCGGATCGCCACCGTGCATCCCACCCGGAACGGTCGGCGTGCCAATCGTGAAACCCTGACCCGACGGCCCTGGCTCGAAACTCCAGCCGAAGAGTCCTTTGTAGAACGCGCGGCCACGCTCCACATCCCCACACCAAGCTCGAAGAACGTCGGCTCGCCGGCCATGTGCGCCCCTTTGCATCTACTTCCCGCGTGCGTGGCATTCAGGTTCGGTCGTGGCCGCCGTGCTGTATCCCCAGACGAACTGGGGCAGCAGAGCGACTGTGAACACGACCATCTTGGGGCTGAGCAGATTCGTCAAGCACCCGCTCACGAAGGCCCGGCGCCCGGTGATGCCAGGCGCTTCCGTCGATGCATCGTGCAGGTCGAACGAGTTCCGCCTGCGGATGGCCTGAACGCCCACGTAGACGAGGTAAGCCCCACCGACCAGCCGTAGGCTGTGAACGCTGCCGGGACGCGGTCTGGATACCCCCACAGTGGCCCGCGGGATTGCTGCGGATATCAACGCCGGGGGCTGCGACGCTGAGCGGCGGGTTCTTCGAGCCGAATCGAACACGTCGAGATGACCAAGCCGTTGCAGCTACGCCGCGAGGTGCGCGACGCCGACTCCGCGGCGCTGATCGAGCTGATCACGACCTGCTTCGCCGCCTACCCGGGTTGCCTGCTCGATGTCGACGGCGAGGAGCCGTGGCTGCGTGCACCCGCCACGGCCTACGCCCGGGCCAGCGGGCGGATGTGGGTCGCCGCGCTGGGCGACTCGGGTGGACCGGTGATCGCCTGCGTCGGACTCAAGCCGGCCTCACCAGCGCTGGTCGAGCTCAAGTCGCTGTACGTGCATCCGGCGGCGCGCCGGCAGGGCCTGGGCGCGGAACTAGTGGGCGTGGTCGAGGGCCAGGCGAGCCGCCGCGGTGCGACGACCGTGCACCTGTGGACCGACACTCGGTTCACCGACGCGCACCGGCTCTACGAACGGCTGGGCTACGCCCGACTCGACGAGACCCGCGCGCTACACGACCGCTCGGGGACGGTCGAGTACCACTACCGCAAGACAATCGCGCCAGCGATGACGGCCAGTCAAGTCCTCTGATCCTGCGGGGATGACTCGACGGACCAGGCCGGGCGCACCCGCGCCGGCGCCTACCGTGTGGGCCGGAATCACCCTGATCGGAGTCGGTCGGGCCGTCGGACTGCGCCCGGCGGGACGCCACCCGCACGTCGACCCCCAGGCCCCTTGCGCTCTTGAATCGCGGCCTTCAACCAGGACGCCCTGACGACGTCTGGGTGCAGTCTTGCTGTTGAGCTATATGGCCGACGCGTAGCGCAGGAGGACGGCGCCGGAAACGAAGGCGCGCGTCTCCAGCAGCTCCAGCTTGATGGCGGCAGACTCGAACAGCCGTTTGCCGCGGCCGACGACAACTGGGAATACGAACAGCCGGTATTCATCCACCTGCCCCGCGGCGATCAGCGTATGGACGAGCTGTGTGCTGCCCGTCGCGACGATGTCGCGGCCTGGAGCCTCCTTCAGCGCTTGCACCTCGTCGACGACCGGGCCGCGCAGCACGGTGGAGTTCTGCCAGCCTGGGTCGTCCAACGTGCGGGAGACGACGTACTTGTCGACCCCGTTCAGGTAGTCCGACACCCCAGTCGGGTCGTCGGTTTGCTTCGGTCACCAGGATCCCCGGCGCGGACGCTAGAGCAGTGGGGCAAGCCTGCGGATGCCGTCGGTGAGTTGGCCCGCGGTGGCCGCGGCGTAGGTGAGGCGCAGGTGCGTGGCGGGGGGTTCGGTGATGAAGTAGGGACGGCCGGGTTCGATGATGACGTCGCGCTGGCGGGCCCGGGCGGTGAGGTCGGTGTCATCGGTGCCGGGGGGCAGGCGGAGCCACAGGTGCAGCCCGCCGTCGGGGATCCGGGTGAGATCGACATCGGGCAGGTAGGTCCGGATGGCGGCGACGAGGGTGTCGCGGCGGGTGCGCAGCACGGTGCGCAGCCCGGCGAGGTGTCGTGTCCAGGTCGGGGATCCGAGGATCTCGACGGATACCTCCTGCAGCGGGCGGGCGACGAAGAGGTCCTCGACGGTGCGGATGGCGGTGAGCCGGGCGGCTGCGGGCCCGCGGGCGACGAGCGCGCCGACCCGCAGGCTCGGGGCGGCGGCTTTGCTCAGCGACGTCAGGTACACGACGTGGCCGTCGGTGTCGTCCCGGATGAGAGGTGGCGGGGTGCGGTGGTCGATGCCGAGGTGGCGCGCCCAGTCATCCTCGAGCAGGAATGCGCCGGCCGCGGCGACGACATCGAGTACCGCGCTTCGCCGCTGCTGGGCCAGGACCGCCCCGGTGGGGTTGGCGTAGGTGGGCTGGGCGTAGACCACACGGGCGCCGGTGCGGGCGAAGGCTTCGGCGAGCAGCTCCGGGCGAAGCCCGTCAGCGTCGGTCGGTACCGGGACCGGGCGCAGGTCCGCGGCCCGGGCGGCGGCGAGCGCCCCGAGGTAGGTGGGCACTTCGACCAGCACCGGAGTGTCAAGGGACACGCCGACCTGAACAGTGGCGGCCATGAGACCTGAACGGTGGCGGACAACAGAACTGAACGGTGGTGGCCA
>JACCUM010000145.1 GCA_013811805.1 Geodermatophilaceae bacterium
CTCCCATGAACGGATGGGGCCCCAGCGGTGACCGGTATCTGCGCCTGGTCTACGCCAACGAGCCAATCGGGCGACTGACCGACCTCAAGACCCGATTCGACGCCGCACTCACATAGTGCCGTGGCGCCTAGGAGGCCCAGGGGCCACCCTGTCCGGTCAAGGATCGGCATACGAGACCGAACGGGCAGCGAGGTCCCCAGGTCTTAACTGGTACCTATGCGTCACGCCGGTGCGGAAGCGGCCGCCACGGCCAGCCGCTTTCGAAGTCTTGGGCGAAGGACACGGTCGTCGAGTGCCCGGATACCGTGATCACCGTGACTGCCCTGAGCTTGCCCCTCCGGACCGATCGTCTGCTCCTACGCGGTTATCGCGACGGTGACCTTGATGCGGCGTTGGACTACTACGCCGACCCCAAGGTGGCCAGGTACCTATTGGAGGACCCGTGGTCGTGGAAGTACGGCCAGGAGCAGATCGACAAACGAGTCGACCACACCGACATCGACAAGCCAGGCTCGGCGCTTGCGCTCGTGGTCGAACACAAGCGTGAGGTAATCGGCGACGTCGCCCTGTGGCCGACCGATGCCGCCCTGTCGCGAGGCGAGCTCGGATGGGTCTTCCACCCCAAGGCTTCAGGCAAGGGCTTCGCGACCGAGGCAGTGCGGGCCCTCGTGGGGCTTGCGTTCGGGCACTACCGGATGCATCGCGCGGTCGCACAGCTGGACGCCCGCAACACGGCATCGGCCAGGCTGTGCGAGCGCATTGGCATGAGGAACGAGGCACATCTTCGCCGGGATTGGTGGAGCAAGGGCGAATGGACGGACAACCTCATCTACGGAGTGCTGGCAGACGAATGGATAGCCTAAAGCCCGGCCGTTCCTCGAGCATGCATGCCCTGCTGCCGAGACGGCCCACGGGACGTTCTGCTGCGCGTCAGCGGGATCGGGTGGTCGATGTCGGACTGTGGGCCTGCACGCGGTGAACGAGGAGCTCCGATCTTGGCCGCTCGTAAGCGGAACGGCTTGCGGGGACGGTTCTCGACCAACATGGCCCACCCTGCAAGCGTTGATCAGACCCGCAAGCGGATCCGGACTCGGGCGGGGTCGCAGCGAAGGTTCTCTTCGTGCTGGAGTCGCCAGCCGGTCCGGCGGCACTCGGCTCCGGAATGCTCTCGGCGGACAACGACGACGAGACTGCCAAGAACGTCTGGCACGCGTACGCGTCCAGCGGGATGCTTCGGACGTACGGCCTGCACTGGAATGCGGTGCCCTGGTACGTCGGGGACGGTAAGAAAAACGCCGGCATCACAAAGGCTCAGGTAGAGCGAGGTCGCCATTACTTGGTCGACCTGCTCGCACTGGCCTCGTCGATCAGGGTGGTCGTTGCTCTCGGCAGGCCGGCGCAGCGGTCCGTCGCCGGCGTGGTTGCCCAACTCACCCAGCACGGTATTTCGCTGATTGAAGCGCCACACCCCAGCCCGATCCCTGCTGCCTCGACGAGAGGCAAGTCCCTGGTGGAAGTCAACGCAGCGTTTGCGAAGGCGCTGGAGCTCGTCGGCGACTGACCCGCCGCGCGGTCTCGATAGGCGAGCTGTCGTCGTACTTCCGGCGCGGAAATCTATTCTTGCCTGGGTTCCCCCTCGGCCGAATACGTCACTTTCTAACGTCCGATAAGAGAAGACCCCACCTAGGTAGCGGGTCCTGCACACGGCACACCGTCCCACGATGGTGACGATGCTGCATCAAGATATGCAGCGGGCAGATCCAAACTGCACCGGCTGAGGGGGCACTCTCCGCCCGGCGGTGTCGTCTTGTCACAAGAGGATCCCTCTGCGACACAAGATCAACAGCTCGGTCGCCTGCGCCGAAGACCGCTCGGCTATCGGTGATCCCACGGGGCAGCACACCCGCGCACAGACAAGTCGATCTGGCGACTACACCGCTAGCGGCGGTCGCACTAGGTTCGGGCGTCATGGTCCGCATCCTTGTGACTGGCATGTCCGGGACCGGCAAGAGCACCGTCCTCCGCGAACTTCGGCAGCGCGGACACCTCACCGTCGACACCGACTACAACGCTTGGGAACTGCCGGACGGCTCGTGGGACGAACCGCGAATGGATACGT
>JACCUM010000157.1 GCA_013811805.1 Geodermatophilaceae bacterium
GCGCCTGGATGCCGAGCTTGCCCAGCGGCTGACCGACCTCGAGGCGTCCCGGAGGCGGCTGTTGTCCGCGCAGAACGACGCGCGGCAGCGCATCGAGGAGGACCTGGCCGGCGGTTCGAGGGCCCAGCTGGCGACTTTACGGGAGCGGTTGTCGGGTCTGTGCCATGAGGTCGACGCGGATGCTGCGCCCAAGACCGCGATGCTCCTGGCACAACTGGTCGCCGCCACCGATGGGGCGATGGAGACGTTGGACGGCTTGGCGGCCGGTGTCTATCCACCTCGGCTGGCCACAGATGGGTTGGCAGCGGCCCTTGGCGAGCAGGCGGCCAAGGCCGCCTTGCCGATCACCATCCACGCGGCCGGCGTGGGTCGGTACGCAGCAGAGGTCGAGGCTGCGGTCTACTTCAGCGTCCTCGAGGCCCTGCAGAACGTGGCCAAGTACGCCAACGCGAGTTCTGCGCGGGTAGTGCTCGCCCAGGCGGATGACCACCTGCGGTTCGAGGTGACCGACGACGGCGCAGGGTTCGACCCGCAGACGACGAGCCAGGGAACCGGCCTGCAGGGCATGGCCGACCGGCTCGACACCGTCGGCGGCACCATGACCCTGGACTCTTCACCGGGCATGGGCACCACCATCACCGGCCAGGTCCCGATCGGCTTCGCGATGCCGGATCCCGCCGCCGAGCCCGTGCTGGCCGGAGCCTCGAGATGACCACTACGGCTGACGGATCCGGGGCGCGCGCTCGGGCAGGCACGCCGGCTATCGCCGACACACCGGCTGTACCCGGCGCCCGGACTGCTCAGGGCACCCCGGAAACGGGCAGCGCTCCGACCGACGAAGCCGACGGCGCGCAGTGGTCGACTGATGCGGCCGACGCCGAACGGCCCGCGGCGACATTGCCGCTGCCTGGCTGGCTGGCGACGGGATTCGCGATCGCCTCCGTAGCGACCCTGCTCACGCTCCCCTTCGCCCTGTCCGCCGGTGAACTGAGCATCACCGAGGCCGTGGACGGCTACTACGTGCAGACCTCTGTTCTGTTCGCTGTGCTCGGCGCGGTGATTCTCGCCAGGCGACCCGGGCACGTGGTCGGCTGGATCCTGGTCGCGACCGGGGCATTCGACACCATCACACGGGCCGTCGATCTGTACCTCCTGTTCACGCTTCGGGGCCTGGTCAGCGACGTCGAGAGTGGAGCCGTCACACCCACTCTCGAGGCGTTTCCGGTGCCGCTGACCGTCGTGGCACTGTTCGGTTGGACCTGGGTGCCTTCGCTCACGGCAGTCGCGATCGCCTTACCCCTGTTCTTCCCGGACGGCCGGTTGCTCTCCCCGCGCTGGCGCTGGGCGGCGATCTTGGGGTTGGTAGCAACCGCGCTGCTCAGCCTGACCCAAGCCCTCACTGACGTGATGGACGTACCCGGGTTCATCGCGGTGCCGGCCAGCGTTCTGGTCGGAGTTGCGATGGTTATCAGTGTGATTCCGCTCGGCCTGCGGTTCCGCCGGTCCCGAGGCACCCAGCGACAGCAGCTCAAGTGGGTGTTCTTCGGGCTAGCCCTCGGCATCCCACTGCTGGCGTTGGGGGTCGTCGGTTACAACTTTGGAGTCGGCGGCTATTTCAGCATCGCGCCGTTCGTGATCCTTCCGGTGACGATCACGGTCGCAGTGCTGCGCTACCGGCTCTACGACATCGACATCGTGATCAACAAGTCGCTGGTGTTCGTGGTGTTGGCCGGGTTCATCACGGCTGTCTATGCGGGGATCGTGGTGGGACTCGGGAGGTTGCTGCCGATCGAGCCGGACAATCTGGGGTTGGCCATCGCTGCCACCGCGCTGGTCGCGGTGGCGTTCGAGCCGGTGCGGGTACGCGTGCAGCACTGGGCGAACCGGCTGGTCTATGGGCAGCGGGCCACGCCGTACGAGGCGCTGGCGGCGATGACGGCTCGCATCGGTGAGGCGTCAGATCCCGCTGCGGTGCTTACCGAGGCCGCCAGGCTGCTGGCCGAAGGGACCGGGGCCAGTCAGGCCGTCGTGTGGGTCGTACGCGAGGGCTGCCTCGTGCCCCGCGGCATCGCAGGTGAAGTCTCGATCCATCCGGAGCCCGTGCCCCTGCGCGATGGTGGTTTGCCCGCGCTGCCGGGGACCGACCTCGCTGAGGCCGTGCGTCACGAGGGGGAGTTGGTCGGTGCGCTGTCCTTGAAAAAGCGTCCGGGGGAAGGGGTGAGCAGCGCCGACCGCAGGCTGGTCGAGGAATTGGCCGGGCAGGCTGCCCTGCTGCTGGCGAACACCCGGCTGCGCGCGCGGCTGACCGATCGGCTCGGCGAGCTACGGGCCTCGCGGCAGCGGATGCTCGCTGCCCAGGACCAGGCCAGGCACGCCCTGGAGCGGGATCTGCATGATGGGGCGCAGCAGGAACTGGTCGCACTGAAGGTCAAGCTCGGGCTGGCCCGCACGATCGCGACCCGGGAGGGCGCCACCGACCTGGCCGCGCGGCTAGCCGACACCGCCACCGTCGCCGACCAGGCGGTCGACACGTTGCGCGATGTGGCCC
>JACCUM010000190.1 GCA_013811805.1 Geodermatophilaceae bacterium
CGGTGCGCCGCAGCCGAGCATCTCACGAGGCGGGGCGGTCATGAGCCGTCTGCCTGAGGCCGGTCGGGGTGAACGGATCGACGTGGAAGCGGGTACCCGGACGTACTCGAGCGCGACACCGGAACGGTTCTGGTGGCGCGAGCGTCGGTACGAGGTTGCTGTCATCCTCGATCACTGGTTGGAATCCGGACCCTGGTGGCGTCGGTTCAGCGGCGGCGAGGCGATCGTGCAACTGCACTGGTGGCGGGTGGAGACGCGACCCGGCCTCGGTCCGAGCGGTGGCCCCGGTGGCGTCTACGACCTGTGCTGGGACGAGGCGGCCAACCGATGGGTGCTGGGTCGTGTCCATGACTGACTCTCAGTCCAGAGCAGCCTCTCGGGCCAGAGCAGCGGGTTTCCGGTCCGATGGGCGCGGGTCGGCGGCGTCATTGCTGGCTCAGGCACGTACCGAACTGGTGGAAGCAGCCACCGAACCTGAACCCGAACCTCGGTACGCCCGAGCACATCTGGCTGCACTACGTGCGGCTGCGGCGGTGCTCGCCCAACGCAGTGCGGCCGGGTTGCGACCGAGGCGGCGTGGATTGCACAGTGCCTGGGATCTGCTGTTCGAGTTGGCCCCGGAACTGGGGGAATGGGCCGGGTTCTTCGCGGCCGGTGCGGGCAAGCGGGCCGCTGCCGAAGCGGGACTCGTCGGTTCGGTGACTGCCCGAGAGGCCGATGACCTGATCCGGGAAGTGGCGACCTTCTGCCGCCTCGTCGAGCGGTTGACGGGCGGCGACAGGGAGTGAGCATGTCGCCCAGTAACTGGTCGGTTGCCGTAGGTGCGAGGTGCGAAAAGTGACCAGTTACTACGGGCAGAGGGACTAGTGGACCCGTACGTCCATTTGCACGTCGCGTCCGGATATTCCCTCCGGTACGGCGCCAACCACCCGAGCGACCTGGTCGAACGGGCCGCTGAACATGGGATGACCGCCTTGGCGCTCACCGATCGGGACGGTCTGTCCGGAGCGGTGAAGTTCGCGGTGGCCTGCCGGGAGGCCGTCATCCGGCCGATCTTCGGACTGGATCTGGCCCTCGGCCCAATGGCCGGACAGCAGCCGGTACGTCTGCCCGGCCACAAGGCTCCGGCTCGCGGCGGGGCCAGCGTGGATGGCCGATCGCCACGGGTCACCGTGCTGGCCCGGGCTGGGACCGGATGGCGAGCGCTGTGCCGGCTCACCAGCGCCACGCACATGGCCGGCGAGCGGGGGATGCCGGTGAGCAGCCGGGATCTCGTGGCCGAGCATGCCGGCGAGGGGGCCCTGGTCGCCCTGCTCGGTCCGGATTCGACGGTGGGCCGAGCGCTGGCTACCCGCCGGCCCGACCTCGCCGAGGCCGAATTAGCGGCCTGGCGGGACCGTCTCGGTGCCCAACAGGTCTATCTCGAGATCGTCCACCACCGGGCTCAGGGTGATCGGGCCAAAGCAGAATCGATGCTCCGGTTCGGTCTGCGGACCGGCGCGCCGATGGTGCTCACCAACGCGGTCCGCTACGTGGACCCGTTCGACGCGCCGACCGCGGACGTCCTGGACGCGAGCCGGCGGCTGGTCCCGCTCGATCTGCGCCACCTCGACCGGCGCAGCGCCGAGGGTTATCTCAAGTCCGGCAAAGAGATGGCCGACATTGCCGCGGACTTCGCCGACGACGAGATCGGGACCAGGTTGCTCACCGCGACCGCTCGCCTCGCCGAGCAGTGTGCGGTCGACCCGCGGCGCGACCTGGGGCTGGGCACCGTGCATTTCCCGGAACTCGATGTCGTGCGTGCTCCGAGCGAGGCGGGACTGCGTGACGGAGAGGTGCTCTCCCAGCGCTGCGAGGCGGGCTTCGGCCGGCGGGGGATGACCGTCACCGATGCCGTACGACAGCGTCTGACCGACGAGTTGGAGGTCATCGGGCAGATGGGCTTCCCGTCGTACTTCCTGACCGTCGCCGATGTCGCCGACCTGATCCGCTCCATGGGGGTTCGCGCGGCCGCCCGCGGCTCGGGGGCGGGGAGCCTGGTCACCTACCTGCTCGGGATCTCCGACGTCGACCCGATCCGCTACCGGCTGCTCATGGAACGGTTCCTGTCTCCGCTGCGAAAAGCATTGCCCGACATTGACATCGACGTCGAGTCGGCGCGTCGGATGGAGGTTTATGACGCGGTGATCGACCGGTACGGCGACGACCGGGTCAGTTGCGTGTCCATGATGGACACCTATCGGGTACGACACGCCATCCGCGATGTCGGTGCGGCGCTGGGCATGCCGCTGGGTGAGATCGACACGCTGGCCAAGGCCTTCCCGCACATCCGCGCCAACCAGGTGAGGGCGGCGCTGCGTGACCTCCCGGAGTTGCGAGCCAGCGGGATCGGGCAGGCCAAGCTCGAATTGCTTTTCGACCTGGTGGAGAGTCTCGACGGGCTGCCCCGCCATATCGCCCTGCACCCGTGCGGGGTCCTGCTCTCCGATCGCACCCTGCTCGACCGGACCCCGGTCGAGCGCAGCTTCCTCGGTTACCCGATGAGCCAGTTCGACAAGGACGACGTCGAGGAACTCGGCCTGCTCAAACTCGACCTGCTCGGCATCCGGATGCAGTCGGCGATCGCGCACGCACTCGACGAGGTCCGGCGGGTGGACGGGATCGAGGTGGACATCGATGCCATTCCCCGCGATGACCCGACGACCTACGAACTCATCCAGTCCACCCGGACGCTGGGCATGTTCCAGATCGAGTCGCCGGGACAGCGCGAGTTGGTCGGCAAGTTCGCCCCGGAGAGCTTCGAGGACATCATCATCGACATCTCGCTGTTCCGGCCCGGCCCGGTCAAGAGCGACATGGTCACCCCGTTCCTGATGGCCCGGCAAGGCTGGGCGGAGCCGTCCTACCTGCACGAGAGCCTGCGGTATTCCTTGGAGCAGACCGGTGGTGTGGTGGTCTTCCACGAACAGGTGCTCGAGATCGTGCACACGGTCACCGGGGTCACCCTGGC
>JACCUM010000334.1 GCA_013811805.1 Geodermatophilaceae bacterium
GCGAGCGGCGCACGGGTTGTGGTGCCCGGCACCGTGGTAGCCCTCACCTGTGGCGGCCCGTGCGCCGACTCCACCATCCGATCCTGGACCTTGAGCGGAGAAGTTCTGGTCTTCGCACCGGCGCAGGAGTGGGCGGAACTGGTGCCAGGGACGACGGTGTCCGCGACGGTCAGCATCGCGACGGCCGCACCCCAGGACATGCTGGTCGGAATTGCCTTTGCCCGAGGTCCTCCCGAGGCAACCGTGGCACCGGATGGCGTGCTCGAGTCGGCTGCCGCCGAGATTCGGGGTGCTCTGCGGGAGCGCGCCGATCAGACGCTGGACTCCGATGAGGCCGGGCTCCTGCGCGGGATCGTCCTGGGGGACACCGCGGGAATGGACGCGGTGCTCGTCGAAGACTTCCGGATCAGTGGCCTGTCCCACCTCACTGCCGTGTCAGGGACCAACTGCGCGATCGTGATAGGCGCCGTAGTCTGGCCCTTGCGCCGCAGCCGGTTTCGTCCCGTCACGCGTGCCATGGTCTGCGCGCTGGCCTTGGCCGCATTCGTCGTGCTCGTCGGACCCCAGCCAAGCGTCCTGCGCGCCGCTGCCATGGGTGCCGTCACGTTGCTGGCCCTGGCTACCGGGCGCATGCGGCAAGCTGTTCCGGCGCTGGCGGCCGCTGTCTTGGTACTCCTGTCCTTCGATCCCGCCTTGGCCCGCGACCTCGGATTCGCTCTGTCCGTCGCGGCGACGGTCGGCATCATCGTCGCGGCCGGTGTCTGGGCACAACAGCTCAGGATCCGCGGAGTGCCGGAGTCGCTGGCCGTCGCGACGTCGGTCTGCGCAGCAGCAGGGCTTTTCACCGCACCGCTGCTCGTGCTGATCGTCGGCAGGGTCAGTCTGATCTCACTTCCGGCCAACCTCTTGGTGGTGCCGGTCGTTGCGATCGTCACCGTGCTGGGCCTGGCCGCGGCTCTGATCACGCCGTTCTCGCCGTGGCTCGGTGAGGTACTGCTGCGCCTTGTCGACTGGCCGCTGCGCTGGATGGTCTGGATTGCCGAACGCGCTGCGCGCACGCCCGGAGCGGTCGTGCCCTGGCCCTCGGGCCCGGCGGGTGCCCTGGCTCTCGCGGCGGTCATCGTGGTGGCGGTCGTGGTCCTGCGCAGACGGCGGGTCCGGTGGCTGGCTGCGGCCGTCTGCCTGGGCCTCGTCGTCAGCGGTCTGTCCATGCGGGTCCTGGTACCCACCTGGCCGCCGACCGGTTGGGCGTTGGTGGCCTGCGATGTGGGCCAGGGAGATGCACTTGTCGTTGGCCTGGGAGCCGGCCGTGCCGTGGTGCTCGACGCTGGTCCGGACCCGGTACTGGTGGACGGTTGTCTGCGCCGGCTCGGCGTAGATGACGTACCCATGATCCTCCTCTCGCATTTGCACGCCGATCACGTCGACGGCCTGATCGGCGTTCTTCGTGGGCGGACGGTCGGTGCGATCGCAACCGGCGCCGATCCCCCTCCGCTGGAGGCATACCGCCGAGTTCGCGCACTGGCAGAACAAGCCGGTGTTCCGGTCGTCGCCCTCCGAGCAGGGCAGACCCGAATGGTCGACCGGGCGAGAGTCGAGGTACTCGGCCCGGTGGCCCGCTATGTCGGCACCCGGTCCGATCCCAACAATTCTTCCGTCGTTGCGCGGATCAGCATCGGCGCGGTGTCGATGCTGGCAACCGGAGACATCGAGTTCGAGGCACAGAGTGATCTGCTGCGTCGGGAGATCGACCTCACCGCCGATGTCCTGAAGGTCGCCCATCATGGCAGTGCCTATCAGGACCCGGCGTTCCTCACGGCGACGGGAGCGAGTCAGGCGTTGATCTCGGTCGGCGCCGGCAACGACTACGGCCACCCCGACCAGGTGCTTGTGGATCGGCTGCGCAGTGCGGGGACGGCGGTTCACCGCACCGACGAGCACGGTGACATCGCGGTGCTGAACGGGCCCGGTCCGGATCTCACGGTGGTCGCTCGGGGCGACCCGATCCGGGTAGCGGCCAGCACCCCCGGGATGGACCTGCCAAGAGCCGATCGGACGAGCCGACAGCGGATCAGCCGGGGGCCAGGTCGCCGGCTTGCCTGGAAGCGGTGCTCAGCGCGTCTGCGAGGTCGCGGCTCAGGGTGGCGACCAGGTCAGCGGCCGGTCTGTCCTCGGTCAGCGGATACGTCTGTCCGGCCCACAGGTTCAGCACATCGGGATCACCGGCAACCCGCCCAGCCCGACGCAGCGCGGCGGTGGCGTGATGGATCTGCGGATAGGCCACCGGGGCAGTTGAGTGCTCGGTCAGGAAGCGGTTCTCGATTCCGCGCGCCGACCGCCCGGTGAAGGCCCTGGTCAGCCGGGTCCGCCCGGCCAGCGTCAGGACGCCTCGGTGGGCGGCGGACGTGCCGGCTTCGGGAGAACGCAGAAATGCCGTTCCCAACTGCGCGGCTCTGGCTCCAGCCGCCAGCACCGCGGCCACAGCCGCGCCGGTGCCGATCCCACCGGTGCCGACCAAAGGCAGGTCGACCTGCGCGGTCAGGAGTTGCAGAAGAGCCAGCAGTCCGTAGTCCTCACGGTCGTCCCGGTCGACAAAGGACCCGCGGTGGCCCCCGGCCTCGATGCCTTGGGCAATCAGGACGTCCGCGCCGGCGGCTGCGGCGTCGGCCGCCTCGAACGGGTCGGTCACCGTCACCCAGACTTCCGATCCGGACCCATGCAGGCGCTCTATGATGGCGGCATCCGGGCAGCCGAACGTGAACGAGACGACGGGCACCCGTTCGGCGATGGCCAGGTCGAGTTTGGCCTCGAACGAGTCGTCGTCGTGGCGCGGCTCACCCAGCATGACTCCAAGCCGATCGGCTTCCGCGGCGATCTCGGTCAGGTAGTCGGCGAAGACATCGGGGTCGACAACGGCGTCCGGGACGAAGATGTTGAGTCCGTAAGGCGCGTCGGTGAGCCGCCGTAGCGCCGCCATGTCGACGGCCACGTCCTCGACTGTCTTGTAGCCCGCGGCCAGGAACCCGAACGCACCGGCTCCGAGAACCGCCGCCGTGAGTTCCGGAGTCGAGGCGCCACCGGCCAGCGGCGCCTGCACGATCGGGATGCGCAGTCGGTCGAGGAACATGATTCTCAGGCTATTCCGCCACCGGCGTCGCCCGACGTCGCCCGACGCCGCTGGACATCGGGGTCTGGTGCGAGGATGCAGGCATGACCGACGAGCACGCTGTCGGAGCGCATCTGGCCCTCGGTGACGACGAGTTCCTCCGGTCGAGAACCTCAGCCGATCTCGTCGCGGCGGCGCGGGCTGCGGACTCCGCTTTGGAGGTCCAGGAGCTCAACGCCTCGGGATCCGAACCTGGGCAGCTGGCAGAGATGCTGGGTCTGTCGCTGTTCGCACAGCGTCGGCTCGTCCTCATCGAGGGGACGCACGATGCTGCCAAGGACTTCGCCGAGGCAGTGGCCCAAGCCGTCGAAGCCAGGGACAGTGACCTCGTGCTCGTACTGACCCACAGCGGCGGAGCGCGGAACAAGGCTTTGGTCGATCGCGTGAAGAGGGCCGGAGCGACGGTGCACGACTGCGCCAAGCTGACTCGACACGAGGATCGGTTGCGTTTCATCCGGCGGGAGGCGCAGCGAGCCGGAGGCTCCATCAGTGCGGCCGCGGCCGCGGCGATATTGGACGCGGTCGGAAACGATCTACGGGAACTTTCGGCCGCCACCGGCCAGTTGGTCTTCGATGCCGGAGGTGAGATCGAGGTCGACGACGTCGCTCGTTACCACCGGGGCCGGGCCGAGATCACTGGCTTCTCGGTGGCCGAGCGGGCTCTGGTCGGCGACCTGCCGGCAGCCCTGGAGGCGTTGCGCTGGGCGCTGGACCAAGGGGTGGCCGCGGTACTGATCGCCGATGCCCTCGCCGACGGGGTACGGACAGCGGCTCGGGTTGTCTCGGTCGGGCGCGGAGATCCCTACGATCTGGCGCGCACGTTGGGTTTGCCCCCGTGGAAGGTCAAGCGCGCCCAGCAGCAGGCCCGCGGATGGAAGGTGACCGGACTGCATGAGGCCCTACAGATCGTGGCCAAGGTGAACGCCGACGTGAAAGGTGTCGCTGCCAGCGCCGACTACGCACTCGAGAGCGCCGTACGTCAGTTGATCGCGGCCAAGGAGAGCAGCGCAGTCTCCTGAGCACGCAGAGATCCCGGCTCAGAGCGAGGAGACCTTCTTGGCCATCGCAGACTTGCGGTTGGCCGCCTGGTTCTTGTGGATCACGCCTTTGCTCGCGGCCTTGTCCAGCGCACGGGAGGCCTTGAGCAGCTCCTCGGTGGCCGTGCTCGCGTCACCGGAGTCGGCAGCAGAGCGAAACTTGCGGACCGAGGTCTTCAGCGCAGACCTGACGGCTGCATTGCGCTGACGGGCCTTCTCGTTGGTCTTGATCCGCTTGATCTGGGATTTGATGTTCGCCACGCGTGAAAGCCTTCGCCTCGTTGTGATCGGGAGTGTGATGATCGGACGTGCCGGTGGAACGGGTGAGGCGCCATGCGACCGCCTACAGCTGCGTCAGCACCGACACATCAGGCTACCAGCGCGCCGCGCGTACGATCGCATCGAGGGATCCCAAGCACCCGTGGGACCATGAACGGGCCGCCCGCATCGGCGCGTCCCGACCCACGTACGAGATGGATCTGAGTGACCCAGCCCGCAACGCCTGCTCATGCGCTGACCGATCCGACCAGGATCCGGAACTTCTGCATCATCGCGCACATCGACCACGGTAAGTCGACCCTCGCCGATCGGATGCTGGAGGTCACCGGCGTGATCGACTCCCGAAACATGCGGGCGCAGTACCTCGACCGGATGGACATCGAGCGCGAGCGCGGCATCACGATCAAGTCCCAGGCAGTACGTCTGCCGTGGTCAGGCCCGGACGATGCCGGCTACGTCTTGAACATGATCGACACCCCGGGCCACGTCGACTTCACCTACGAGGTATCCCGGTCGTTGGCTGCCTGCGAGGGGGCCGTGCTTCTGGTCGATGCGGCCCAAGGCATCGAGGCCCAGACGCTGGCCAATCTATACCTCGCGCTCGAGAACGACCTCCAGGTCATCCCGGTGCTGAACAAGATCGACCTGCCGGCGGCGCAGCCTGAGCGCTATGCGGCCGAAATCGCCCATGTGATCGGCTGCGATGCCGAGGATGTCCTGCGGGTCAGTGGCAAGACGGGGGAGGGCGTCGCCGACCTGCTAGACGCCGTCGTACGCGACATCCCGGCTCCCGTCGGTGACCCCGACGCCCCCAGCCGAGCGATGATCTTCGACTCGGTCTATGACACCTACCGCGGTGTGATCACCTACATCCGGGTGATCGACGGCGAGATCCAGGCCCGCGAGAAGATCCGGATGATGTCGACCCGGGCCACTCACGAGCTGCTCGAGGTCGGGGTCATCTCGCCCGAGCCCAAGCGGGTCGCCTCGCTCGGCGTCGGCGAAGTGGGGTACCTCATCACCGGCGTGAAGGACGTACGCCAGTCGCGGGTCGGCGACACGATCACCAATCTCGCGAAGCCCGCCACCGAGGCGCTGGGCGGCTACCGTGATCCACGACCGATGGTCTACTCCGGGCTCTATCCGATCGACGGCTCGGACTACCCGATCCTGCGCGATGCCTTGGACCGCCTGCAGCTCAACGACGCGGCGCTGGTGTACGAACCGGAGACCTCGACGGCGCTGGGGTTCGGCTTCCGGTGTGGCTTTCTCGGGCTGCTGCACCTCGAGATCGTTCGTGAGCGGCTCGAGCGAGAGTTCGACCTCTCGCTGATCTCCACGATGCCGAACGTGGTCTACCGGATGGTCACCGAGGACGGCGAGGAACTGGTCATCACCAACCCCAGCGACTGGCCGACAGGGAAGACCGGCGAGGTGTACGAGCCGGTGGTCAAAGCGATGATCATCTCCCCTACCGACTACACCGGCGCAATCATGGAGCTCTGCCAGTCCCGGCGCGGGCAGCTCACCGGCATGGACTACCTCTCCGAGACCCGGGTGGAGCTGCGCTACACACTTCCGATGGGCGAGATCATCTTCGACTTCTTCGACGTCCTGAAGTCTCGTACCCGCGGGTATGCATCGCTGGACTACGAGGAGTCCGGGGAACAACTGGCCGAACTGTCCAAAGTGGACATCCTGTTGCAAGGAGAGCCGGTCGACGCCTTCAGTGCGATCGTGCACAAGGACAAGGCCTACGCGTACGGGGTGATGATGACCGGCAAGCTGCGCGAACTCATCCCGCGGCAACAGTTCGAGGTGCCGATCCAGGCCGCCATCG
>JACCUM010000227.1 GCA_013811805.1 Geodermatophilaceae bacterium
ACAGTGGCAGCTGTTGGGTTCGAACCAACGTAGGCGAAGCCGACGGTTTTACAGACCGTTCCCTTTGACCGCTCGGGCAAGCTGCCGTGCACACCCATTCCGGTGCCGGTAGGAGAGAGTAACGACCTCCGCGAACTAGTCTGCACCCACCGTGACCAGCGCTGCGTACGAGCACGTACGGGCCGAGCTTCCAGGAGGCAATCGTGGCCGATCCGTCGTTCGACGTGGTGAGCAAGGTGGACCGACAGGAGATCGACAATGCCCTGAACCAGACGTCCAAGGAACTGGCGCAGCGCTTCGACTTCCGCGGCGCCAACGCCAACGCCGAGTGGGCCGGCGAGAACGGCGTCACGATCCAGGCCGACACCGAGGAGCGGACGCTGGCCGCCATCGAGGTCTTCAAGGAGAAACTGATCAAACGGGGGATCTCGCTGAAATCACTCGAGGTCGGTGAGCCGGCGCTGTCGGGCAAGACCTATCGAGTCAGCGCGACGATCGCCCAGGGCATCACCAGCGAGCAAGCGAAGAAGATCGCCAAGACCATCCGTGACGAAGGCCCCAAGGGTGTGCAAGCCCAGATCCAGGGTGATCAGCTACGGGTCAGCGCGAAGAAGAAGGATCATCTGCAGGAGGTGATCTCGCTCCTCAAACGTGAGGACTTCGGGGTGGCCCTGCAGTTCACCAACTACCGCTGAGCGAGGGCCGGGTCAGAGTTGGCCGTGCTGGCGGGCCAGCGCTTCCAGGCGTGCGATGCGCTGCTCCATCGGCGGGTGAGTCGCGAACATCTGGGCCATTCCCCCAGCCCGGAACGGATTGGCGATCATCAGATGGCTGGTGGTCACCAATCGGTCCTCTTGTGGCAACGGCAGCGCCTGCGTACCTCGGTCCAGCTTGTGCAGCGCCCGAGCCAGGGCCATGGGGTCCTGGGACAGCTGGGCGCCGGAGGCGTCGGCCTGATATTCGCGGCTACGACTGACGGCCATCTGCACGAGGCCGGCTGCAATCGGACCCAGGAAGACCAGCAGCAGGCTGCCCAGCGCATTTCCGCCACCCCGATCATCACCACGGCCGCCGAACAAGGCGCTGAACATCGCCATGTGGGCGAGATAGGTGATCACGGTGGCCATCGCGCCAGCCACCGACGAGATCAGGATGTCGCGGTTGTAGACGTGGGACAGCTCGTGGGCCAAGACGCCTCGTAGCTCCTTGGCATCCAGGATCTCGACGATGCCCTCCGTCACGCAGACCGCCGCGTTACGCGGATTGCGGCCGGTGGCGAAGGCATTCGGCTGGTTGGTGGGGCTGACGTACAGGCGGGGCATCGGCTGGTGGGCTTCGGTGGCCAATTCCCTGACGATCGCGTACAACGCCGGCGCCTGGGTCTCGCTAACCGGATAGGCACGCATGGCGCGCAGCGCCAGCTTGTCGGAGAAGAAGTACGCATACCCGTTGACACCCAAGGCGAGAACGAGGGCGATGAACAGCCCAGAACGTCCGAAGAAGCTGCCCACCAGGAGGATCAGCCCGCCCATCAGGCCGAGCAGAACGGCGGTCTTCAGCCCGTTGTTCCAGCGCTGCACGCTCGGATCAACGCGCCGTGTGGTGGCCACGTTCCCTGCGTTCGTCGCGTAGCTACTCGCCGAACGGGGACAGCAGCGGGGCAGCTCCGATGATCAGGTCCGGCCAGAACCCAGCTACCAGCGCCGCCAGCGCCAAGGCCGCCACCAGAACCCCCATCGCGGCCGGCACCGATCGTCCAGGACGAGCGCCGACCAGCGTCGTTGCCAGCGGGCTGGCGGACTCCTTGGCCGCGCCGGTCCGGGCGAACAGCGCTGCGGCCACTCGCAGGTAGTAGACGAACGCGAGAACCGTGTTGAGCGCCACGAGGATCCCGAGCCAGCCGGCGTCCCCGGTGAACGCCGCCCGCACCACGACGACCTTGCCGAAAAGCCCAAGCAGGGCCGGCGGAAGGCCGGCCAGCCCGATCAGGAAAAGCGCAAAGGCCGCAGCGATCCGCGGGTGCTCGGTAGCCAGCCCGCGAACCGACTCGACAGACGGTCCCTCGCTTACGGCGCGGCCAGTGTCGGTCGTAGCGGTGTCGGACGTAGCGACGGTGTCGGACGTACCGTTGATCGCGGCGACGCAGGCAAAAGCCCCGACGGTCATCAGGACGTACACCGCAAGGTAGGCCAGGGTGGCCCCGGCGCCGCTGAGCGCCTGATCGGAGCGGCCGGACAGAACGGCCAGTCCGACGAGCAGATAACCGGTCTGCGCGATGCCCGACCAGGCGAGCAGCCGGACGAGATGGCGCTGCCGCATGGCAACCAGGTTGCCGACGGTCATCGACACCGCCGCCAGCAGTGCGATCCAGGTCGCTGCGGCCGGTGACCCGGCCGAGACGGCGGGGAGTACGACGATCAGCCCGGCGATGCCGCCGGCTTTGGAGACCGAAGAGAGATAGGCCGCCACCGGGATCGGCGCGCCTTGGTAGGTCGAAGGGGCCCAGACGTGGAACGGTACGGCGCCGACCTTGAATGCCAGCCCGGCCAGGAGCAACACGACGGCAACGTCGGCCAACGCCAGATCACCCACGCCGCCGCCTGCGGTCAGCACCTCGGCCAGCGCATCGACGTGCATCGTGCCGGTCAGCCCGTACAGGAAACCGATCCCCAGCAGCATGAGCGCCGTCGAGGTCACCGACACCACTAACAAGGTCAGTGCTGCCTCGGGGCCGGCGTTCGAGCCGCGCCGAAAGGCGACGGCGGCATACAGCGGGACGGTCAGCGTTTCCAGGCCGACGACCAGGGTGATCAGATCCCGGGAGCCAGCCACGATGACGGCGCCGATCGTGGCGGCCAGCAGCACCAGGCAGTACTCCCCGGCCGGTGTCACGCCCTCGACATCTGCGCGGAGTTGGGCCAGGGCGAGGACCAGCACGGCCGCAGCGGCCAGGCACAGGACGACGGTGAGGAAACCTGCGGTGTCGCCGAGCACGTACGCGCACCGGGACGCGCTGCCCGAGCCGGGCGACGAACAGAACGTGCCAGGTGGGCCCGGGCCACCACGGAGCCAGGCCGCAGAGCCGGCCGCTCCTAGACAGGTCACCGCCGAGACGGCCGGCAGGACCATCCGACGGACCCCCAAGGGGAGCATCAGGTCGGCCAACAGGACGAACACCAGCCCGGCGACGAGTACCAGAACCGGGGCCAGCGGCGCCCAAGTGATCGACTGCACCGTCATCGGCTCGGCGCCAGCACGGCCTCGACCAGGCCGGCGACCGGCCCCTCGGTCAGCCCGAGCACCACGGCCGGATAGAGCCCAAGCGCCAGGGTCAACAACAGCAGCGGTACGTGGACCACCCGCTCGGTGACCCAGATGTCCGCGGTCCGGCTCCCCGCTCCCTGGACACGGTGGCCAGCCCCGACAACGACCGGTCCGACCACCAGTCGACGCAACAGTCGCAGGAAGTAGACGGCGGTCAGCACCGCACCGGCCGCCGCAACGACCGCCAGGACCCCGAAGAGCGGGCCCGGTAGTCCGACGGCCGGATGCAACGCGGCGTACACCGCCATCGCCTCGCCCCAGAAACCGGCCAGACCCGGTAACCCGAGACTGGCCACGCAGGCGAAGACCAACACAAAGCCCAACCGTGGCAGGCGGGCCCACAGCCCCGAGCCGAGTTCGTCCAACTCACCGGTGTGGAACCGGGACTTCACCGCGCCGACGAGGAAGAACAGCAGACCGGTGATCAGGCCGTGCGCCACATTGGCCAGCAGCGCGGCGTTGATCCCCACCGTCGTCAGCGTCGAGACGCCGAGCAGGACGAAGCCCATGTGCCCCACCGAGGAGTACGCGATCAGCCGCTTGAGCTCGTTCTGCGTGTAGCAGGCCAAAGCGGCCACCACGATCCCGGTGACGGCGAGAACTGCCAGGATCGGCGCCAGCGCCCGGGCGCCTTCGGGCAGGACGGGTAGCGCGATGCGGACCAATCCGTAGGTACCCATCTTCAGTTGCACGCCGGCCAGCAGCACCGAGCCGACCGTGGGCGCCTCGGTGTGCGCCGGGGGCAGCCAGGTGTGCAGCGGCCACAGCGGGGACTTCACGGCGAAACCCACGAACAGGGCTCCGAAGGCAGCCAGCTGTACGGCTGTGGAGATGCCGGCCCCACCGCGTTCGGAGAGTTCGACGAGATCGAAGCTGCCCGTCGATGCGTAGATGAAGACCAGCCCGATCAGCAGCGCTGCCGACCCTGCCAGGGTGTAGACCGCGAACTTGAGCGCCGCGGCGGCCGCGCCCGGTCCGCCCCAGCGGCTGATCAGGAAGTACATCGGGATCAGGACGACCTCGAAGGCGGCGAAGAACAGCACCAGATCCAGAGCCATGAACGTTCCCAGCGCACCGACTTCGAGCAGCAGCACCAGGGAGCAGAACAGCGCGGGTCGGTCCGGGCGCTCGACCCAGTTGTGCACCATTCCGAGCAGGGTCAGCAGGGCGGTGAGCAGGATCAACGGCAGGCTGATCCCGTCCACTCCCAGGTGCAGACGCACGTCGATGACGCTCAGCCAGGGCAGGTCGACCTCGTGCCGCGGATTCAGCGCTCTGCCGGTGTCGGCACCGCCATCGTCGCCCCGGAGGCCCGGGAGCATGAACAGGGCGGCGAGCAAGGTGGCGGCGGCGATCACTGTGCCGAAGATCCGCGGACTCAGATCGGCGCCGGGCGGCCACAGCGCCAGCACCAGGCAGCCGAGCAGCGGCAGCCCGAGGACGACGAGGCTCATGACAGAACCACCAGAATCGTCACCAGCGCTGTGGTCGTGACGATCAGGCTGGTGACCGCGAGGTTGGGCAGACGGGGATGCGCCTGGGACAGCCCGCGGCTCGCAGCGGCGGTGGCGTCCGCTGCGCCGTCGACCAGACCGTCGACCCCGATCTCGTCCACGGCGGACACGACGGTAGCCAGCCGCCGGGTCGGCCGTACGACGAGCGCGTCCTGGACCTCGTCGAGGTAGAGCCCTCGTCGTAGCGCAGTCGCGGCTCGGCCGAGGATTCGGGCTGGGTCGCGGTCCGGCTGGGCGCGCCAGACCAGGTACGTCGCACCAGCGCCCACGACGATCAGCGCCGAGGCGAGCAGCGCCTCGCTCAGGTGCGGGCCCAGCGAGCCCGGTGACTGGCCGGGCCCGAACCCGACGACTGATTCGGCGGGGGGAAGCGCACCACCGAGGTAACTGGGGAACCAGCCGATCGTCGCTCCGAGTGCCACGGTCGGCACGGTCAGCACCACCAGCGGCCAGCGCATCAGCGGCTCGGGATCGGCTATCTCTTGGCGGTTTCCGTGGAAACCGCCAGGAGGAGGCTCACCGAAAAAGGTCCGGAGCAGCAGCCGGGTGGCGTAGGCGGCGGTCAGCAGGACCGTTGCGAGCATGCTGATCAGCAGAACGGTGGCCACCGGCGCGCTCGGAAGTACCGAGGACTCGCCCCGTACGGCCGCCCACACTGACGCCACGGCCGCGTCCTTGCTGAATCCGCCGGACAGCGGCAACACTCCGACCAGGGCCAGCAGGCCGATCGCGGTGACCGCGAAGGTGAGCGGCATGCTGCGGCGTAACCCACCGAGTTGGCTCATCAGCACGGTCCCGACCTGGTGCAGAACTACGCCGGCGGCCAGGAACAACAGGGCCTTGAAAGCTGCGTGCGTCACCAGGTGGAAACCGCCTTGTACGTACCCGCCGGCGGCCAGAGCTCCTGTCATGTAGCCGAGTTGGCTGATCGTCGACCAGGCCAGCACCCGCTTGAGGTCATCCTGTGCCAGAGCGCACAGGGCGCCGAGCAGCATGGTGATGGCCGCGCTGACGGCCAGCACGGTCAGCGTCGTGGGTGCTGCCACGAAAACCGGATAGAGGCGCATCACGAGGAACACACCGGCCGCCACCATGGTCGCGGCGTGGATCAGCGCGCTGATCGGCGTGGGCCCTGCCATGGCATCGGGAAGCCATGTGTGCAACGGGAATTGAGCACTTTTGCCGGCCACGCCCAGCAGTAGGAGCAGCGTGGCCAGGGTCAACGTCCCGGAGTCGATCGAGCCGACAGCGGCCACGACGTCGCTGATCCGGAAGCTCCCGGCTGCCCCGCCGAGAAGCAGCACTCCGAGCAGGAAGCCGATGTCACCGACCCGGGTGACCAGGAATGCCTTGACCGCCGCACCCGGAGCCTCGGGGAGGTCGCGGTAGTGGCCGATCAGCAGGTAGGAGCATAGGCCCATGACCTCCCAGCCGACCAACAGCGCAAGCAGGTCGCCGGAAACGACGACGAGCATCATGGCGGCGGTGAACAGCGACACCTGCGCGGCGTAGGTCGGGTACCGCTGGTCGCTGTGCAGGTAGCCGACCGAGAAGAGCTGTACGCACAGCCCGACGACGGCGACAACGAGTACCAGCACTCCGGCCAGGCCGTCGATCAACACCCCGGTGGTGATGTCGATGTCCCCGAACGGCGCGAGCAGCAGTCGGGTCTCCTGCGCCACGTTCTCGGCCGTGCCGAACACGGCGACGGCGGCCAGCATGGTGAGCACCGCTCCGACCACTGCCACGGCCCGCGCTCCCCCGACCCGCTGACGAATTGCCGGTGCGATCCCCAGGCCGGCCGCCAGGGCCGGGATGACAACGACGCCCACCGCAGCCCCCGTGGCCAGGGTGGTCATCGCGGTCCACCATGAGCGCGGTTATCGCCGGAGTGGAGCAGATATCGCGATAACTGCGGCAACGTCATCGCTGGCTGTCCGGCTCGATGAGCGTGTCCAAATCGTCGATCGCCGAGGTGGCTCGCTGTCGGAAGAGCTGCAGCACGATCGCCAGCCCCAGACCCACTTCGGCCGCGGCGATGGCGATGACCATGAGGGCGAGTACCTGGCCGGATCGCAGGACGTCAGCCAGCCACACATCGAAGGCGACGAGGTTGAGGCTGACCGCAGCCAGCATCAGTTCGACCGACATCAGAACCAGGACGACATTGCGCCGGGCGAGCAGTCCGTACACCCCGATCGAGAACAGACCAGCCGACACGATCAGCGGGTAGAGCAGGTGCATCAGCGACGTCCCGGCGCACCGACGTCGCGGCGGGTGACGGCGATGGCTCCGATGAGGGCGGCGAGCAGCAACACCGACAGCACCTCGAAGGGCAGCACCCAGGAGCCGAACAGCGCGCCCCCGATGGTCTCCGGACTCCCCTGGCCGGTGCTGTCGAGGTTCAGATAGGCGAACCGGAACGCGTCGATCAACGCAGCGACGAGCAGCCCGAACGCGGCGACTGCAACGACGACGGCGACCGGTCGGTTGGGGGTGTCCAGGTCCGGTTGCCGGCCGATCGGTGCCCTGGTGACCATCAGCCCGAACAGCAACAGAACGACGACGGCGCCGACGTAGATCAGGATCTGCACGATTGCCACCAGTTCGGCGGTCAGCACCAGGTACAGGCCGGCCAGGCCGCCGAGTGCGACAACGAGCCACAGGGCCGCTCGTACGACGTTGCGGCTGGTCACGCACAGGAGGGCAGCGCCCAGGGTGATCACGCCGATCAGGACGAAGATGATCTCGCTTCCGGTGACGTCCAGGTAGGAAGGCGCGTCAGCGAATTCGTCCCGGGCCCCCGCAGCAGCCGTCAGCACCGTGAGAGTCGTCGGCACGCTCAGCCAGCCGCGCCGTTCGGGTCGTGCGCCGGAGGCGGCGGCACGGTCCGGGTCCACTCGGCGAGGCGGTCCTTCTCGTGAACCATGTCTCGGATGTCGTACTCGGAATACTCGAACTCCGGTGCCCAGAACAGCGCGTCGAATGGGCAGACGTCGATGCAGATTCCGCAATACATGCACAGCGAGAAGTCGATGGCGAAGCGGTCCAGTACGTTTCGCTGCCGCTCACGGCCACCCGCGACCGCCGGCGCCTGAGTCTCCTTGTGCGAGTCGATGTAGATGCACCAGTCCGGGCACTCCCGCGCGCACAGCATGCAGACCGTGCAGTTCTCCTCGAGCAGGCCGATCACACCGCGGCTGCGGGGCGGAAGTACCGGCTGGGCATCGGGATACTGCTGGGTGCCGGTCCTGCGGCCGAGTGTTCGCAGCGTGATCAGCAGCCCTCGGGCCAGACCACCGCCGGGAAGGTCGGTCATGACGTCATCGCCACGACGGCTCCGGTGAGAACGAGTTGACCCAAGGCGATCGGGACGAGGCCCTGCCATGCCAGACGTTGCAACTGGTCCTCCCGAAGCCGTGGATAGGCCACCCGAGCCCAGATGACCAGAAAGGAAAGCGCGAAGATCTTGAGGATTGTCCATAGTGGACCCAACTCTTCGGACAGGAACGGGCCACGCCAGCCGCCGAGGAACAGCACGGTGGTCAGTGCGCAGACGACCACGATGCCCACGTACTCGGCCAGCAGCAGCAACGCGAACCGCAGGCCGCCGTACTCGGTGAGATAGCCGAAGACCAGCTCACTGTCAGCCAGTGGCATGTCGAAAGGTGGCCGCCGGATCTCGGCCATCCCCGCGACGAAGAAGATGACCATGGCCGGTGCCTGCCAGAGCAGCCACCAGGGGTTCCAGGCCTCGACGATCCCGACGAGCGACAGGGTCCCGGCCGCCATCGCCACCGAGGCCGCCGCAAGCACGAAAGGCAGTTCGTAGGCCAGCAGCTGGGCCGCGCCCCGGAGTCCACCGAGCAGCGAGTACTTGTTCGCGCTCGCCCAGGCGGCCATCAGCATCCCGACGACGCCGACACCGGTGATCGCCAGCGCGAAGAACAGCCCGGCATCGAGGGCCTCTGCGACCGTGCCTGGTCCGAGCGGGATGACGACGAGGACGAGGAGGTAGGGGAGCAGCGCGACCGCAGGGGCCAGCCGGAACACGTGGGCGTCGGCCGCTGTCGGGATGACGGCTTCCTTCTGGACGAACTTGACTCCGTCGGCCACCAGTTGGGCCCAGCCGTGGAAGCCGCCGGCGTACATCGGCCCGAGCCGGCCCTGCATGTGCGCCATCGCCTTGTGCTCCAGCTGTCCGACCAGCAGCGGCAGCGTCAGGAATGCCGCGAGGACCCCGACGACCTTGATCCCGATCAGCAC
>JACCUM010000269.1 GCA_013811805.1 Geodermatophilaceae bacterium
ACTCCCATCAGATCGAGCAGGTGCAGGGCTCGATCCAGGTCCTCGGTGTCGTAGCGCTCACGCCACCGCCCGAGCACGGCATACCCAGCACTGACGACGAGATCGCTGACGACCTCGCCCGGTGGGACTCGGGACGCGATGGCGGCACTGGCGAAGCCGATCCGTGGGCGCAGCTCGAAGACGTCGGTGAGACCCAGCGGCTCGCCGAGCAGCCGGATCTGTCCGCTCGTGGGGTGCAGCAGGGCGGCGGCCAGCTGTAAGAGGGTCGTCTTGCCCGCACCGTTCGGCCCGAGGATCACCCAGCGCTCGTCCAGCTCCACGGCCCACGAGACGTCGTCCAGGAGCGTGGTGGTGCCACGGATGACGCTGACACCGTTCATCTCGATCACGACATCGGCCGTACCGTCTCGTGAGTCCGCGGCCTGATCGACGTCGCGATGCCTGCCCACCTGCCTATCAAACCAGCGCCTGTGAAGCCGACCGCGACCCAGCGCTGTGGCCGGCCAGCCGTGCCAGCGTCCACGACGTCATTGCAGCGCCATGACGGGGGTATGCACCGGTCGTTAGAGTGCAGGCATGTCGCAACGCTGCGAGGTCCAACCGGGGCCCGGTCTGGTCGCCAGAGGCGCCGGGGTGGTCTGGATCGGCCCGGACTGTGAACGCGAGCTCGCCGAAGTCCTGGTCTCCTGTGCACACCTGACCGGTGCCGGCTCCAGCGGGGTGCTCAGCGCCGTGGCCGCCCACGCTCCGAATAGCAGAGGTTCTTTCGCCGTTGCCGTCCCCAACGGATCTGGCTGGACGGCGCTCTGGCGCGGCGACGGGCGGGTACACGACGGCCAGCGCGAGGTGGACGGCCGAGCGACCAATGGCAGTTGGGTGGCCAGTGGTTTCGGTGGCCATGGGCAGATTGCCGTCGGTCGGCCGCCTCGCGATGCCCGCACAGCCGGCGGTTCGGCCGAGCTGGCCGCGCTCACCGACCTCACCGCCGGTGTCGTCCCTGGCGGCGGAGCACTCCTGATCCTCGGACCCGACGATGATCGGGACTCCGTGCGAACTCCGATGGGCGTCGGCCCGTCCTCGTCTGCCGCGGCGTCAGCGGCCGCCCCGGAGGCGCCGGAGTCAGGATCGGAGCCTCCCCGCACGGGGGCCGCAGCTTCCTATGACGATCAGGGTGCCACCCAGATGTGGTCGGCCTCGACGCCGACGCCCCAGTTGCTCTTCGACGACGGGAAAGCCCTCACGGTTGACAATGACCTGGTGCTTGGCCGCCGGCCAGAACAGCATGACCTGGTCGTCAACGGGGGGGCTCGCCCCATTGTCATCGAGGACTCGCAGAACGTGCTGTCCAGTGCACACGCAGCCGTTCAGGTTCGGGGTAGCGAGGTCTACCTTCTCGACCTCGGCTCGCTGAACGGTACGCATGTCGCGTCGGCGTCGGCGACCGAGTGGACCCGTCTGGATTCCGGGGTGGCGCGTCGACTGGACGAGGGCGACCGGCTGTTGCTGGGCTGGACCATCATCACCTTCGCTCTGGGTCCGCAGGCCTGAGCCGGGCACTAGCCTCGCTCAGCTGGCTGCGGTGACGATCAGGCCCAGCTCGGCCGGCCCGTTCAGGGCTGGGTGATCCGGGAGGACCCGGACGGTGTAGCCGAACGGGCCGCTGCGAGTCAGTGGTACCTCTCCGACATACCAGTGCTGGTCACCGTCGCTGCCTTCGAACCGCATCGGGCTGGTCGTCACGTCGTGCAGTTGCTCATGATCGTCGACCCGCCCGTACACCGCTTGGACCGCAACATCTTCGGGTGACAGGCCCGGCAGTTCGACCTGGGCGCGCATGGTCAGGGGGGCCCCGAGTTCGGGAATGTCTCCGACTCCGGAGGCTTCGACGTGGGCGACCCGTACGCCGTCCCATGCGGCCGTGATCGTGGACCGCCACGCAGCGAAGGCGGAGGCGGCAGCAAATCCGTCGGGAGAGAACGCCGCAACGGCGGTCGCAGCCGGGGCATAGAGCTCGGTGACGTAGTCGCGCACCATGCGACTGGCGAGGACCTTGGGGCCCAGCGTGGTCACCGTGTGCCGGACCATCTGGATCCAGCGCGAGGGTAGCCCCGCGTCGTCGGTGCCGTAGAAGCTCGGCAGCACCTGCTTGGCCA
>JACCUM010000288.1 GCA_013811805.1 Geodermatophilaceae bacterium
CGGTGCCGTCGGCGACAAAGGCCACCTCGTCGGACTGCTCGGCACCGTGCGGATGCAGCCGGATCCCCCGGGCTCTGGCGATGTCTCCGAGGTCGGCAAGCACGGCGGTGTCCAGGGTGTACGGCGAGTGCGGGCTGATCCCGATCCCGGTCGATGGCGCGGCGTCCAGGGTGGCCAGGAATTCCGGTCGGATCTTGGCCCAGCGGGGACTGTCGGCCAGGACCACCTCGAAGTAGGACACCCCGGCCATCCCGGCGTCGTGCTGGGCGCTGAGGGCCGACGCTCCGGTGACGACGTCAGCGGCCGCGGTCGTACCGCTGGCCAGCATCGCCGCGATGCCTTGCTCGGCCGAGGCCCGCCATTGCTCCGGTGTGGTCGCCGCGATGATCGGCGGCATGTCCTGGATCCACTCCGGGAAGGGCTTGCCGTTGTCGTACAGGTGGGCGGCATGGCAGTAGTTCAGGTGCGTGTGGGCGTTGATCAGACCCGGCATGAGCACACCTTGCCAATGGGTATGGCCGGCCTCGGGATATCTCCCCAGCAGCTCCGCTCGAGTCCCCACGCCGAGGATCTTCCCGTCCTGTACGGCCAGCGCGCCGTCGACGATAGGCGGTGCGGTGATCGGCAGTGCAACGGTGGCTGAATGAATCGCGATCGGAGACGTCACCTGGTGGACGTTAACCGGTCGCCGGCCCGCGCTAAGGGGCGATCGGATCCGAGCGGAGCCAGGAACCGGCCGACGAGGTCACGACGGCTCCGGACCCCGACTTTGTTGAACACGGCCTTCAGGTGGTCCTGAACGGTGTGCGGCGAGATGCAGAGAGTGTCCACGATCGTTCGAGTATTCGCGCCGCGCAGAACCAGGCGAGCCACCTCTGCCTCTCGCGGAGTGAGCCCGTGTGCGGAGAACAGGAGCGGAATCGTGACCCCTGACTCAGCGACTTCGACGATGACCGCGGTCCGCGCCTCGCCGGAGGTGCCCTGCAGCCGTGATGCGTGGATATCGAGCCAGGGACCGGACACGGCGCGGACCCTGGTGCTGGGGAGTACATGCGGGTCAGCCGTCCCGCGCTCCAGCGCAGACAGCGCGGCCGCTACGGCGTAGACGGCTATGGGCAGCTCAGTGCCGGTGCCGGCATCGGCGACCAGGAGAGCAGGTGCTCGGCTTGCGGTGTGATCGCGACGAGGCTGAGATCATCTGCGAGCAGAACCACACCCGGACCGCACGTTTCGCCGGCGGCCGTGGATCCTCGGAGCAAAACCGTCTTGCGCAGTGCATCGGCGATGTGTGGACCCAGCCGCGTGATCAACGCCGCCTCCGATTGCGAGAACCGGAGCTCGTGATCCTCACGATGCAGGCACAGGTATCCCCAGCACTCACCGCCGACGATCAGGGCGGCGCGAAGCTCATCTCCCAAACCCAGCTGGCTCATGATGTCGCGATAGCGCAGGCTGGACGGGCGATCGTGGTTGGTCGCAGCATCGAGTGAGGCCACGTGTGTGGACGAGGTCGCCAACGTCGCGAACTTGTTGACATCGGCGCTGGCGAACTCGTTGTCGAGGAAGAGTGATGTCGCCGCTGCCAGCGGCTCCTCGGCGTACGCGCCGGTGGACAGCAGCGTCGAGGGGTCCGCTGTTGCAAAGAAGGCGGCGTCAACCGACAGCATCCGGCGCAACGAGCGCAGTACGTCGTGTTGCAACGTGGCCACGTCGGAGGTTCTGTGGCACAGACGGACCAGGTCCTGCTCGGCTCGGACCGTGCTGGCCTTCCCCGACACGACGACAGTGTCCTGCCGTCAGTGCAGCCGGGAAACCCCACATAGCTGGGATGGTCCTGGCGAGAACCCGGCGCAACGATCGGCGCATGACAACTGATCGCAGCACCCACAACAAGCAAGTCGTTGAAGACTTCATTCGCGAACTGTTCACCGAGGGGGATCTCGGTGCCGTCGACCGGTACCTGGATCCGACCTTTGTCAATCACGATCCACCGTTCCCCGGCGCCCCGGATGGTCCCGAGGGCATCCGACAGGCCGCCGCCATGTTCCGCCAGGCCGTACCGGATTGGCATAGCAACGTGGAGCAACTCGTTGCCGAGTCCGACATCGTGGTCGAGCGTTTCACCGCCCGCGGCACCCACCGTGGTGATCTGATGGGCGCCGAGCCGACCGGCCGTGAGATCACGCTCGCTGGCATCAACATCTTCAGGGTCGACGGAGACCGGATCGTCGAGCGTTGGGGCCGGCTGGACGAGCTGGGACTGCTTCGTCAGCTCGGCCCACGTGATTCCACGCCACAATCGCAGGTATGACCGGCCGGGACCTGCCGCCGAACTGGCCGCAGGCCGTCTGGGCGCCCGGTGCACCGGACTGGGAGGCCAGTGCCACGAGATGGCTGCTCGACCAGGTTCCACCGGAGTACCGCCGCTACGACGTGCTGCGGCGCTATCCGGTCCTGCTGGCCCGGTTCGCCGCCGACCACACCAGAGCCGCCCTCGAGGCTGCCCGCAGCGGGTGGCGCTCCCTGCGGGTCGATCTGGGCGACCAACTGCCGGCCGAGGCGTTGGATGCGGCTATGGATGCCTATGAGCGGGAGGGGTCCCGAATAGCGGCGGTCGCCCGTTCCATCGAGGTGGTCTCGGCCGCACTTCGCGGGGAACGCTGGGTTCCTCGGTTGTGACCGGCGCCTCAGCGAGCGCACACCAGAACGCCCGAGCCGTCGACCGGTCGCGACTACACTCAGAACTTCCTCGGACCACCGGCCGTAGGCCGGACCACCGGCCGCAGGGGAACGAAGCGAGGAAGAGCAGGGGGCGAGGCACGTCGTGCCGCTGTTGCCGACGATCACCAGCCCGGCCGATCTCAGGGCCCTTGCCGCCGAACAGTTGCCGGTATTGGCCACGGAGATCCGCGACTTCCTGGTCCGTAGCTGCGCCCGCACCGGCGGCCATCTCGGACCGAATCTCGGAGCCGTTGAGCTCACCATCGCGCTGCACCGTGTGTTCGACTCCCCGCGCGAGCCGATCATCTTCGACACCGGGCATCAGTCCTACGTACACAAGATCCTGACCGGCCGCCAGGACGGCTTCGAGCGGCTCAAGGTCGCCGGCGGCCTGTCCGGTTACCCCTCCCGAGAGGAGTCCGAGCACGACTGGGTCGAGAACTCGCATGCCTCTACCGCGCTGTCATACGCCGACGGGATGGCCAAGGCCTTCGCCGTACGGGGGGACAGCCGGCCCGTCGTGGCAGTGGTCGGGGACGGCGCGCTGACCGGAGGCATGTCCTGGGAGGCGCTGAACAACATCGCCGTTGCCAAGGACCGGGCAGTAATCATCGTAGTCAACGACAACGGCCGCTCGTATTCACCGACGATCGGCGGACTGGCGAACCGGCTGGCCTCGTTGCGTCTGCGCCCCGGCTACGAGGACATGCTCGAGGGCATCAAGAAGTCGCTCGGCCGTACGCCGATGGTGGGACCGGCCCTCTACGACGCCCTGCACGGCATGAAGAAGGGCGTTAAGGACGTCATCGCCCCGCAGGGAATGTTCGAGGACCTCGGCCTGAAATACGTCGGCGCGGTGGACGGCCACGACATCGAGGCCCTCGAGTCGGCGCTCCGGCGGGCCCGGGACTTCGGTGCACCGGTGATCGTGCACTGCGTGACCACCAAGGGCTTCGGGTACGCCCCGGCGCAGGCTCATAAGGAGGACGCCTGGCACAGCACCGGCGCCTTCGACCCGGACAACGGGATGCTCACCCCTGCGGCCGGCCCCACGTGGACCGAGGTCTTCTCCGCCGAACTCGTACGAATCGGGGCTGCCCGCAGCGATGTCGTCGCGATCACGGCGGCGATGCTCTACCCGACCGGGCTGGCGCCCTTCGCGCGGGCATATCCGGAACGCACGTTCGACGTCGGCATCGCCGAGCAGCATGCCGTCACCTCGGCGGCCGGGATGGCGATGGGTGGTCTGCATCCGGTCGTCGCGATCTATGCCACGTTCCTCAACCGGGCCTTCGACCAGATGCTGCTGGATGTGGCACTGCACCGCCTTCCGGTCACCCTTGTTCTGGACCGGGCGGGCATCACCGGCGATGACGGGCCCTCGCACAACGGGATGTGGGACCTGTCGATCCTGGGTGTCGTGCCCGGGATGCGGGTCGCGGCCCCGCGTGATGAGCCGACCTTGCGTACGGCGTTGCGCGAGGCCGTCGCGCACGAAGACGGGCCGACGGCCGTGCGCTTCCCGAAGGGTGGGCTGGGTGCGGAGCTGCCGGCGCTGCGCGCGGTGGACGGCACGGTGGACGTTCTGCTCGAGAACAACGGGGAGGATCGCGGCGTCGAGGTCCTCCTCGTAGCCGCCGGACCCTTGGCGGCGGCGGCGCTCGTGGCCGGAGCGTCCATCGCGCAGGAGGGCCGGGCGATACGAGTCGTCTCGCCAACCTGGATCCGTCCGGTGCCACAGGCAGTCCTGGACCTCGCCCGTACGGCTGAACTCGTGGTGACGGTCGAGGACGGCGGCCTGTCCGGTGGCTTCGGAGACTGGGTGGCGCAGCGACTGCGCGCGGACTCAGTCGATACCCCGGTGCTGACGCTGGGGCTGGCGCAAGAGTTTTTGGACGTGGGAAAGCGCGCGGATCTGCTAGTTACCGCAGGATTGGACGCCGACGGCATCGCGTATTCGGTGCGCGCCCGGATGGCTGCGCAACATGCCGCATTGCATGGTGAGGAAGCCGAGCACGACCCGGCTCTCTCGCGAGCCGGCAACGTCGTCGACCTTTCTCGAAACGAGACCCGCGGGACGGATCCGGCCGCGGGGTCAGCTTCGTCCTAGTCGACATGCGCGTCCTGCTCGTGGAAGACGAGAAACAGCTTGCCGACACCCTGGCCCGCGGCCTACGCCGGGAGGGAATGGCGGTCGATATTGCCTACGACGGCGTCGAGGGCCACGAGAAGTGGACCTACACCAACTACGACGTCGTGGTCCTCGACCGGGACCTGCCGGGCATGTCGGGCGATGAGGTGATGCGCCAGCTGGCCGGTTCGGGCACGCTCACCCGGGTCCTGATGCTGACTGCCAGTGGCAGTGTCCGGGACCGGGTCAACGGGCTGTCCCTGGGCGCAGATGACTACCTGTCCAAGCCGTTTGCGTTCGCCGAACTCGTGGCGCGGATTCGGGCGCTCGGACGCCGGGCCACACCGGCGGCTCCGCCGGTGTTGGCAGCCGGAGACCTGGTCGTCGACCCGGCCAAGCGGGTCGTTCGACGCGCCAACACCCCGATCGACTTGACCCGCAAGGAGTTCGGGGTGCTTGAGATGTTGTTGCGGGCCAAGGGCGGTGTGGTCTCCAGCGAGGAACTGCTGGAGAAGGTCTGGGACGAGCATGCTGATCCGTTCACCACGACCGTACGCGTCACGATCATGACGATGCGCCGCAAACTGGGTGAGCCGGCCATCGTGGACACCGTGGTCGGTTCGGGCTACCGCATCGTCGCCGACCCCGTCTGAGCCCGCGCAGGGCAAGCTGTCGCTCATGCGAGTCTCCCTGCGGTGGCGCCTCGCGCTGGCCTACGGCGCGCTGCTGACTGTGGCCGCAGCGATCCTGCTGGCCGTCGCCGTCCTCGTCGCCGACCAGACCGTCGCCGCCACTCCCGGTCTGCCGCCCGACGCCGAGGTCGAAGTCGTGACTGCCGATGGGTCCACCGTGACCGTCTCGGCCGGCGCTGTCCAAGAGGCGCTGCGGGATCAGGCCCGCGATGCGATTCTGCGCACTGGCGGCCTGGCCTTCGGGTTCGTCGTCCTCGCCGGTGCGGCAGCGAGCTATCTGGTGGCCGGTCGGGTGTTGCGCCCGGTCAGCGACCTGACCGAGACCGCCCGACGACTTTCCACAGCCACGCTGCGGGAACGGATTGCCTACCGCGGACCACGTGACGAACTCGCCGAACTGGCCGACGCCTTCGACGAGATGGTCGGTCGCCTCGATGCCGCTTTCGCCGGCCAGCAACGCTTCGCCGCCAACGCCAGTCATGAGTTGCGTACGCCGTTGACGCTCATCCGCGCCGAAGTGGACGTGGCGTTGAGC
This sequence comes from Geodermatophilaceae bacterium, assembly GCA_013811805.1. Taxonomy (GTDB): domain Bacteria; phylum Actinomycetota; class Actinomycetes; order Mycobacteriales; family Geodermatophilaceae; genus JACCQS01. Next base: position 6,080 of record JACCUM010000288.1, read on the forward strand.
GATCCGAACGCTACCGTCGAGGAACTGCGAACCTCCGCCGAGATCGTCCGCGAGGCCACGATCCGCGCGGATGCGCTCATCGAGTCCTTGCTGCTGCTGGCCCGCAGTGAGGCCGAGGCGGAGAAGGGAGTCCTC
>JACCUM010000333.1 GCA_013811805.1 Geodermatophilaceae bacterium
GTCCACCACCGAAGCGCTGCGCTGCCTCAAACGACGCCTCGCCCGAACCGTGTTCAACCACCTGATCGCCGACCACAAAACCCGTCAAACCGCCTGCCTTCCAGCAGCGGCTTGACATAGGAGAAACTCATGTCGCGAGACCCCAGCCAAGGTGGCGTCCCAGCTTCGCCCGGCCGCTCGACTGCTCAGGTCACCGGCGGCACGGCCGGCATCGGTGCTGCCTTCGCCGCTCAGCTCGCCCGCGAGGGAAGCGATCTCGTCCTCGTCGCGCGTACGAAGGCCCGGCTCACCGAAAAGGCGACGGAGCTGAGTCAGCGGTACGGCATCGACGTGGACACGATTGCCGCGGATCTGTCCACCGACGAGGGCCTCGCCCGAGTCGAGGCCCGAGTGGCTGACCCAGGGGCGCCGCTGGATCTGCTGGTCAACAACGCGGGTTTCGGACTGCCGGAGGACTTCCTGGACTCCGACATCGCCGCGGAGGAGGGGATGCTGGCGGTCAACGTCCGTGCCGTGCTTCGGCTCACGCACGCCGCGCTGCCGGAGATGATCGAGCGCGGCTCCGGCGGCATCATCAACGTCTCCTCGGTGGCCGGTTCGGTGCCCACGGCCACCGGAGCGACCTACGCGGCAAGCAAGGCGTGGGTGACCTCGTTCACCGAATCGCTGTCCATGCTGGTGGCGGGCAAGGGCGTCACGCTGACCGCGCTGTGCCCGGGATTCACCCGTACGGAGTTCCACGACCGGGTCGGGGTCTCCCGCGGTGGCGTACCCGAACTCCTCTGGCTCGACGCCGACGACGTAGTGGCAGCCGGCCTGCGTGATCATCGGCGTGGAGCGGTGATCAGCATTCCGGGCGCGCAGTACAAGGCGTCGGTGATCGGATCGCGGCTGGTCCCACGCAGCGTGCTGCGCTGGATGAGCGCTCGGGTGACGGCGGGCGCCTAGCGCGACGGGGGCTGGTGAACCGGCAGGTCGCGCCGTACGAACGCTGTATGTGAGCACCCAGACTGACCAGCCTGACCAGACGGAGCGCAGCGCTCTTACCAATGCCAAGCCTTGGGTACGGCGCGGGCTGAGCGCACTGGCCGGCCTCCTCGCGGCAGCGGTCGCGTTGGGGATCGGTGAACTGCTCGCCGGGCTCGTCGGCCCGAACAGTTCACCGGTGATTGCCATCGGCGGGGCCGTCATCGACGCCACCCCGCGGCCGCTCAAGGACTTCGCCATCACCACCTTCGGCGAGAACGACAAGATCGCTCTGGTCGTGGGCACCCTCGTTCTGCTCGCCGTCTTTGCCATGGTGCTCGGACTGCTCGCCTGGACCCGGCTGCGGTTGGCTGCCGCCGGTGTGCTGCTCTTCGGCGTCCTGGGAGCAGCCGCCGCGATCACCCGCCCGACCGGTTCGGTGCTGGACACGCTGCCCTCCATCGTGGGCGCGCTCGGCGGAGCCGTTGCGCTGATATACCTGATCACCACGCTCGGACGCCGTACAACCGGCGCTGCGTCCGACGATTCCAGGGCGACGGTGCCAACTGCTGTGGCCGTGACGGCCACGGCTTCGGCCGGGACGGCAACCGACAAGCCGGTCGCCTCGGAGCGAGCGCGGCAGTCGGCGATGGATCGAGCCAGCAACCGTGGTGACTCCGCTCCCTCCGATGGTGCGCGCCAGCACGCGGACGAGACCCTCGTAGCCAAGCTGCGCGAGCGGCTTGCGGGCGTGGATCGGAACACCAACTCGCTCAACCGCCGCGGATTCTTCGTCGCTGGTGGCCTGGCCGCCGGCGCGGCGGTGGTGGCCGGTGGGGCGGGTAACCTGCTGCAGCGCCGCTTTGCCGTCTCCGGAGCACGGGCCGACATCACCCTGCCCACCCCGTCCAGCCCGGCGCCGGCGTTGCCAGCCGGCGCTGATCTGGCGGAGTCGGTCGAAGGTCTGACCCCGCTGTTCACCGACAACGAAGACTTCTACCGGGTGGACACCGCCATCACGCCTCCGCAGGTCTCGCCGTCGGAGTGGTCGCTGCGAATCTTCGGGATGGTCGATCAGGAGGTCGAGTTCACTTTCGAGGACCTCATGAACCGGGACGACCTGATCGAGCGCGACATCACCCTGTCCTGCGTGTCCAACCAGGTCGGCGACACGCTGGCCAGCACGGCTCGCTGGATCGGGGTGCCACTGAAGACCCTGCTCGACGAGGCCGGCATCAAGAGCGGCGCCGACCAGTTGGTCTCCCGGTCGGTGGACGGGATGACGATCGGCACGGCCACCGATGCGGCGATGAACACCGAGGACGCGATGATCGCGATCGGGATGAACGGCGAACCGCTCGTGGTCGCTAACGGGTTCCCGGCCCGGATGCTCATCCCTGGCCAGTACGGCTACGTGAGTGCCTGTAAGTGGATCCTCGAGATCGAGGCCACGACCTTCGACGCCTTCGACGCCTACTGGGTCGAGCGGGACTGGGATCGGGAGGGACCGATCAAGGTGTTCTCCCGCATCGACACCCCGCAGGGGCTTCGCCCGGTCAAGTCCGGTCCACGGATGGTGGCCGGAATCGCCTGGGCGCAGACCCGTGGCATCGCCAAGGTCGAGGTCAAGGTGGACGGCGCTGACTGGACTGAGGCTGACCTCTCACCCGAGATCAACAAGAACATCTGGCGGCAGTGGACCTATCCGGTGGACTTCGCTGCGGGTTCGCACACCATCGTCGTACGGGCTACCGATGGCGATGGCGAGGTGCAGCCCGAAGAACGCGTGCCGCCGTTCCCGAACGGTGCCACCGGTTGGCACAGCATCGTCGC
>JACCUM010000375.1 GCA_013811805.1 Geodermatophilaceae bacterium
ATCGCGGCCGGCCGCACCCACGGCGAGGACGCGATCCGGGCCGAGTTCGGCGTGCCCAAGCGGGACAGCTGAGCCAGAACGCGGCGTATGACGTCCAGTTCACCGGCCCGGCCAGGCGCGCGTTGCAGAGCATCCCGCCGCGCGTCGTCCGGGCCATCATCGAGTTCGCGTTCGGTGACCTGGCGCGTGAGCCACACCGAGTCGGCAAGCCCCTTGAGCGTGAACTCCACGGCCTGTTCGGCGCCCGCCGCGGTCCCTACCGTCTGCTCTACCGCATCGACGACGCCGCGCAACGCGTCTACATCGTTCACGTCAACCACAGGGCGGACGTCTACCGTCCGCGCTGAGCCGAACCCGATCTCGAGGAGGCGCTGATGTACGGCGACGCCGAGGATGCCCGCACCATCGAAATCGGCGACCGGTCATTCCTGATCGACCGCGATGCAACCGCGTCGTCCGGATGGCTACTCCGCGAGTCCTACCGCGACGGGTGGCCGGTGATGGGCGGCCCCTTCTCCCACCGCCGCGATCGCCGTCGCCTACATCGACACCCTGATCGAGACGGGCCGCTGAGGCCGTCGACGGCGGGACCGACACCAGCATCTACCCGATGCCGGGCTTCGTGACCTTCGTGGTGGCCGACCTGGCGCGCTCGAAGACCTGGTACGTCGACGTACTCGGGTTCGTGGTGCTGACCGAGCCACCCGGGCCGGGCGGCGCTGGTGCACCTACGCCGCCACCGCTACCAGGACATCCTGCTGGTACCCGCAGCTGAGGAAGATGACTCCGACGGATGGGGCCGGGGTGTGCGGTACACCGTCGCCGCCGGGAACGAGGACCTGTCCGGGCGGGCCGAGCAGGGCCGCGCCAACACCGCCGCGTCGGCCGGCTTGGCCGCCGGTCGCGTGGAGGGGCCGGCGCGGACCCGGTGGAACACCGTGGACTTGCTGTATACCGACCCCGACGGATACCAGGTGGTCCTCAGCCAGCCGGTAACCGAGGCGTCGGTCGGCTCGGAGTGGAGCGAGCTGGTGCGCCACTCGGCGCGGCCCTGAGCTGGTGGCAGCCACCACACGGATACGCTCGTCGGCGTCGCGGCGCGGGGTGCTCGCCGCATGGGAGCCGGTCCGTGCACCGTACCGGGCGTTGCGGGAGCCGCTGATCGCGGCCGAGGGCCTCCTCAACGGTGCTGTCGGCAGTCATCGGCACCGGTGGCGGCGGCTGGCCGAGGCGGTCGGCGACGACCAGGCCTGCGCAACGGCCGTGGATGAGCTGCTGGCGGTGTCGATGACCGGCTGGCGACTGACGCCGGTGAACGGGGGCTGGCGGGTCGCCCTGCTGCCCGCGCCGGGCACCGAGCCCGGCGAGCTGGCTGCACTCCAGGGGCTGGTGCTGCTGGTGGAGTCCGCCGGCTGGGCCCGGCTCAGGCGCTGCGGTCAGCCCGGGTGCGTGCAGGTGTTCTTGGATTGGACCAACGGCGGCAACCGCCGCGCCTGCAGCGTTCACCGCCGAAGCGGGCACGTGAACCTCGCGGGATCGGTCGAGAAATTCGAGGACGGCGGAGTGATGACGGGAGGACGGAGATGAGAGCGGCGGCGGGCGAGCCGGCGGGCGCAGGGCCGCTGTCGCGGTGCATCGGCTGCCATGGGCTGGTCCCCGACGTCGAGGGTCCCACGCACGCCTACATGCAGGCATCGCCGGGATGCTGGCGGTGGTACGGAGAGATCGGCGCCTTCGGGATGACCACGCCGAACCGGGTCACCGCCAGCGTCTATCACGTGGACTGCTACGCCGTCCAACACCCCGGCGATGCCGAGCGCGACCGCCGCCAGCGGCAGTCGGTGGCTGTGCACCTGGTCTCGCTTTGCCTGGCGCAGCAGCTCGGAGGGCGATTCGAGCAGGGCTCAGCGCGGCTGTCTGCCCGGCGCAGCCGCATCAGCGAGCGCGTGCTGCCTCGAGTCGGCTTGACCGACTGGCCCTACCTTGCCCCGCCAACCGACCTGGGGGCGGTCACCGTGGCCGAGGTGCACGCCGCCGTCGACGACGGTGCAGACCCCCGGCGGTTCGCCGCGCTCCTGCAGGATTGGGTGCACTCGGCGTGGTTGGCCTGGTCCGCCCACCACGACACCGTCGGGGTGTGGGCCGCGGCCGCGCTGAAGGACAGCTGGTGAACCCGCACTCGGCCGCCGATGCCGGCACCCGGCGCGCTGCACGCCACCCGCCCAGCACGGACAACCCGCCAGGAGGACAGGCTTGATGACCCCACAGACAGCAGCGACGAGCTCGGCATGCCCCGGGTGCGGCGCGGTACTGCCTGCCATTGAGGGCCCGACCAATCCGCAGCGGCCCGCCTCGGCAGCCTGCTCAGCCGCAGTCGGCGAGATCACCGCGCGCTGCTATCAAGAGAGCGAACTGCTGTCGGTGCGGCAGTTGCCCGTCGACGCCTGGGCAGTGCAGCACCCCGGCCCTCCTGGCCGCATAACCAACCAGTCCCTGGCGCTGCACCTGATGACCTTGTGCCTGTTCATTGAAGACGGCGTCGATCCCGCCGACGGATCGGCCTTACACGCACAGATGATGACCCTCCGACCCAGCTACGCCTGGCTGGAGCCGCCACGACAGCCCGGTTGGCTCACCACCGCCGACGTCCTCTTTGCCGCGAACCTCACCGACTACCCACCCAGCGAGTACACCCAGGCGGTTAGGGACTGGGCCGAGTCGGCCTGGCGGGCCTGGCGACCGGCACACGACACAGTGCGCGCCTGGCTGCGACGCTGGGAGGACACCACCGCCAAGTCAGCTCAGAGCAACCAAGCCAAACGCCCCCACCGACGTGGACGTTGACCCTCGGCAATCGCGTCCTACCCCGGTGACGTTCCAGCCGCGGACGCGACCGAAAAGGTTGACCGGCTGTGTCCGTAGCAGGATCCCAGAGTGGGATCGGTCAGCCGGTCAGGGCACGGTGGCGGCGCCTGGCTCGTGCGAGCAGGTGGTCAACGACGTACCGGGCGTCGGCGCCGACACCACCGAGCAAGTGTGAGGTGGCCGAGCGCTGGTAGGGCAGCCCGGCTGCATACAGCCCCGGACAGTTCTCCACGACGCCGCCGCGGTGTCGCAGCATGCCATCCGGGCCAAGGGCGTCCAGGTGGAGCCATCTGTAGTCGGGATGGAAGCCGGTGGCCCAGAGGACCGCGGTGACGGTGAGGGTGCGGC
>JACCUM010000384.1 GCA_013811805.1 Geodermatophilaceae bacterium
CGGCGACCGGGTCGCCGACGAACCGCACCGTCTCCCCGGCCAGCCATGGCCGCACCATCGTCTTGGCTACGAAGGAGTAACCCCGCAGCGGCTCGAGGTCGACCAGATCAGCCGCGGTGATCACGGCGACGACACCGGATGCCCGCGCCGCCTCCGCAGTGTCGACCGTCAGCACCCGGCCGTGCGCCACCTGGGACCGGACGAAGGTGGCGTGCAGTGCCCCGCTCAGCCGCTCGTCGGTCAGGTCGTCGGTGTAGGTCGCCCCCTGGGTGAGGAACAACGGGTCCTCGGTACGGACCACGCGGGTGCCGAGAATGCTCATGCGTCAGCTCACAGTCGAGTTCGGGGGAATGGCTCCCACTCTGGCATGCCCGCGTCCGTACGGATCACCGCGTACGTTCTGGCTCGTGTCTGAGCCGGTCGCACTGTGCGTGGACATCGGCTCGACGTACACCAAGGCCGTCGCCGTGGACCTCTCCTCCGGAAGGCTCCTCGGGACCGCAGATCACCCGACCACGATCGAGTCCGACGTGTTGGTCGGCCTCGATGCGGTACGGCGGGAGCTGGCCGGCTGTGCGGCTGACCCGCAGCTGCTTGTCTGTTCCAGCGCCGGCGGCGGTCTTCGGCTGGCCGTCGTCGGATACGAGCGCGAGATCAGCGCGGAGGCCGGGCATCGGGCCGCCCTGTCGGCCGGTGCCCGGGTCGTCCACGTCTCGGCCGGTCGACTCGACGCTGCTGGACTGGTCGTGCTTCTCGAAGCGGCGCCGGACGTGGTGTTGCTGGTGGGCGGGACCGATGGCGGGGAGTCGAGTGTGCTGCTGCACAACGCTGCCGCACTGGCGTCGGCTGGGCTGGCGGTGCCGGTGGTCGTCGCTGGGAATGCCCATGTGCGCCAAGAAGTCTGCGCGTGCCTCGAGCAGCACGGTGTGACTGTGGTAGCCACCGCGAATGTGCTGCCCGACATCGGTGAGCTCGATCCCGAACCCGCCAGGGCCGCGATCCGCGGGGTCTTTCTCGACCATGTGATCGGCGGCAAGGGCCTGTCCGCCGATCCGGGCTTCGCCGGGCTGGTCCGCGCGGTGACGCCGGATGCGGTGCTCGATGGTGTGGCCGTGCTCGCCGAAGAGCTTCGCAACGCTGCCGGCGTGGCGGCCTCGCACGTCCGGACCGCAGGAAGCGTCGTGGTCGTGGACGTCGGCGGCGCCACCACCGATGTCTACTGCGTGCTCTCACCCGATGCCGAGCAGGCCATGTTGGGCCGGGAGGCGGTCGGCGTACCGAGTCATCGCCGCACGGTCGAGGGCGACCTAGGGCTGCGCTGGAGTGCCGACGCGCTGCTCGCGGCCGCCGCCGAGCAGCGCCTGTTGACCGAATCCGAGGGCGATTCGCTGGGTGGCTGGGTCGCCGCGCGTGGCGTCATTTCCGAGTCGCCGTTGCGCGACGAGGACCATGCGTACGAGCTTCGGCTGGCCGGGCTTGCGGTGATGATCGCCCTGCGTCGCCACGTTCGGGCCGAAACCGCGTACGGAGTCACCGGCGCCGCCGGTGCCTCGGCCCGTTCGGCAAGCACGGTCGTCCTGTCCGGTGGAGCCATCCGGCATGCCAGTCCAACCGAGCGGGACACCCTGATCGCGACCGTCCTGGCAGACCGCGGCGGAGCCCGCAGTGTTCAGCTCGATGCCGAGGTCAGCTGCGACTCGCGATACGTCCTGGCCGCAGCCGGCCTGCTCGCCAAGGACTTCCCAGCGGCGGCGCACGGACTGGTTCGCACCGTCAGCCTGCTCCCCTGACTGCCCTACTCCCTCATCGCCGTTGTGCATACGACGGCGAGGAAATCGGCCGGTCTGTTTGACCGTTATGCGCATAACGGTCACTCTGATCCGCCCGAGTGCCGATCGAGTGAACCGCCTACAGCTGGATGATCATCGAATCAGCTGCACATGGTTCAGTCGAGTCCTCGACGCCGCGACTGTGCCCGAGCAGAGCAGGCAGGGTGCCGCCTACCGCGCGTCAGACAGGCACACTCCACGGCAGGGTGCCTACCACCGCACCGCTGTTCGAGACACTGGTCGGCGCCGCGATCCAGGCCCGGAGGGGAATTCGGCGGGCCGTCTAGCCGAAACTAGTAACTTAGTGCATAGTTCTGACCATGTCGGTCGGTCACGCATTGCTGGGCCTGCTCGCAGAGGGTGAGCGGCACGGCTACGACCTGAGACGGCAATATCAGCGCCGCTTCCCGGCCGCAAAGCCGCTCGCGCCGGCGCAGATCTACGCGACGCTGGAGCGACTGCTCCGGGACGGCCTGGTCGCCTCCGGAGCCACCGAGCGGGTCGGTGGGCCGGATCGCACGGTCTTCGCGGTGACCGGGCACGGCCGGACGGAACTTGAGCGCTGGTTCTCCGACGTCGAGGCGCCGTCGGAGTACGTCGGGAGTCTGCTGTCGATGAAGGTCACGCTCGCCTTGTTGATCGCCGGTGAGAGCACGGCCGCGGATTTCCTGCGCCGCCAGCGCGAAGCACACCTGTCCCGGATGCGGGAGCACACCAGAGTCAAGTCCGCTCCGGACGCGGATCTGCTCCGAGTTCTCGCCGCCGACTACGCGCTCAACCATCTGGACGCGGACCTGCGCTGGATCGACACCACCCTGCAACGCATCACCCAGCTGGCCAAGGAGATTCGTCCATGACGACCACGACATCACGACAACCTGCCGAGCCGGTCACGGGTGCGGTGCTCTCGGGGCGGGCGCTCGTCAAGTCCTACGGCAACTCACCCGCCCTGCGCGGTGTGTCGTTGAGCGCGGCCCGGGGCGATGTCCTGGCGATCACCGGTCCCTCCGGGTCGGGGAAGTCCACCCTATTGCTCTGCCTGGCCGGCATCCTTCGTCCCGATGCCGGCGAGGTCCGCTTCGGCGGCCGGCGGATCGATACCGAGAACGAGGCGACGCGCTCGCGCCTTCGCCGTCGGGAGTTCGGGGTGCTGTTCCAGTTCGGCCAGGTCGTTCCGGAGCTGACCGCGCAGGAGAATGTCGCGCTGCCGTTGCTCTTGTCCGGCGTACGGCGCCGCGAGGCGATGACTGCCGCCCGCTCGTGGCTGGACCGGTTCGGCGTGGCGGACCTGGCCGCCCAGCGTCCATCGCAGATGTCGGGTGGTCAGGCACAACGGGTAGCGGTCGCCCGAGCGATGGTCACCGAGCCGGAGGTGCTCTTCGCCGACGAGCCAACCGGCGCGCTGGACACACTGGCTGGCGAGCAGGTCCTCGATCAACTCATGCGGGTGGCCCGCGACGCTGGTACGACCGTCCTTCTCGTCACCCACGATGCCAAGGTTGCGGCCTACGCGGATCGAGAGATCGTCATCCGGGACGGCATGGTCGACGGGCAGAGCACCAGCCAAGCCGCCGCATCGGTCGGTCAGCATCGGATCCACACGTGAGCGCCAGATTGTCC
>JACCUM010000414.1 GCA_013811805.1 Geodermatophilaceae bacterium
TGGGGGCCCTTGCCAACGCCCGCCACGATTTTGAAGCAGCTGCGGACTTCGCTCGTCAGGCGCTGGAGGTCAACTCCTACAGCGCCAGGGCCTACGGCGTGCTCACCGACGCACTGATCCAGTTAGGCGACTATCCAGGAGCTACGGCAGCCGTTGAACAGATGCTCGCGCTCAAGCCCGGCATCGCATCGTTCACCCGCGCCTCGTACGATTCCGAACTGCACGGCGACATCGCCGGTGCGTGGAATGCGCTAGAGCGGGCACTCGAGCTCGCGCTGGATCCCGGTACCGAGGCTTTCGTCATCTACTACCTCGGTCAACTCGCGTTCACGACCGGAGATCTGGATGAGGCCGAGGCGCAGTTCGCGGCGGGCATCGAGAAGGCTCCGTCGGATCCGCTATTGACCCTGGGTCAAGCCAGGGTGGACGCCGCCCAAGGTGACATCGAGGCTGCGATCCGTGGCTTTCAGAACGCTGTCAACCGACGGCCATTGCCGGAATACTTCATCGAGTTCGGTCAGTATCTGGAGTCGCTCGGGCGAATGGCCGAGGCGCAGGACCAATTCGAACTAGTCGTCACGGTTCGTACTTTGTTCACTGCCAACGGGGTCGCAGATGACCTGAGCACCGCCTTGTTCGCAGCTGACCACAACGATCCGGTGACGGCGGTCGCAGCGGCGCAGACCGAGTACGAGCGGCGAGAGAACATCGACTCCTCCGACGCGATGGCCTGGGCCCTGTTCAGCGCGGGTCGGTACGACGAGGCGCTGCCCTACGCGGTGGCGGCTACCTCGATCGGTGGAAATAATGCGTTGTTCCTCTTCCATCGGGGCATGATCGAGTCCGAACTCGGACTGAGGGATCAGGCCCGAGCCTCGCTCACCTTGGCCCTGGAGACGAACCCCTACTTCTCGCCGCTGCATCAGGACGACGCGGAAGCGGCGCTCGATGCCCTCGGCGGGCCCAACTGAGTAGGTCCGCCCGAGCCGGACTTCTGCTGGGCGCGATTCTCGCGTTCGTGCTGATCCCGATCGGAAGTGCCCAGGCGCACCCTCTCGGCAACTTCACGGTCAACCATTACAACGGCCTCGAACTGCATCCTGACCGGCTCGACGTCTTGTCCATTGTGGACAGTGCCGAGATCCCCACCGCTCAGGAGTTGCAAAGCCTGGCCCCGGATGGAACTCCAACTGCGCAACAGCTCGAGGACGCGGCGCAGGTCCAGTGCGCGGAGCTCGCCGGCGCTGTCACTGCAACCGTGGACGGCCGACCACTGGACTGGACCATCCGCGGGACGAGCCTGGAATCGATCCCAGGTGCTGCGGGTCTGCCCACGCTGCGGCTGGCCTGCGAATTGAGTGCGACCGCGGACTTCGGCGAGCCGCGGACCCTCAGCTTCGTCGACAGCTATCGCGACGATCGGGTCGGTTGGCACGAGATCACTGCCGATGGAAGTGGCGTACGGCTGCTGGACTCGCCGGTCGGGACGACCAGCACCAGTGACGAGCTCCGCAATTACCCCACCGACCTGCTCTCCTCCCCGCTGGATGATCGCAGCGTGCAACTGAGCACCGAGCCTGGGCGCAACACTGGTACGGATCCCTCTCTGGCGCAGTCCTCCGGTGATCCGTTCAGCTCATTCATCGCGTCGATGGACCGCGTTCTGGAGGACCTGATCGGCGGCGAACTGACCGTGCTGGTCGGCACGCTGGCGGTCTTGCTGGCCGTGCTGCTCGGTTGTGGGCACGCCCTGCTCCCCGGGCACGGGAAGACGATGATCGCTGCCTACCTCGCTGCCCGGCGCGGACGTGGCCGCGATGCCGTCATCGTGGGGGCGACCGTCACGGCGACGCATACCGCGGGCGTTCTGCTGCTCGGCCTGGCCATCTCGATCTCGAGCACGCTGGCCGGCGAAGAGGTGCTGCGCTGGCTCGGAATAATCAGCGGACTGCTGGTCGCGGGCATCGGGGCGTACCTGCTCTGGACCGCGTTGCGCGCCCGGCGAGAGATTCGACGGCACGCATCCGAACGCCTGGATCAACCGGCCACCGCGCTCGTGGGGGCC
>JACCUM010000460.1 GCA_013811805.1 Geodermatophilaceae bacterium
CGGTCTGCGGCGACACGATCCGCGAGGTGTCCTTCGCCGACAACTCGCTTCAGTACTGCCCGACCTGCCAGACCGGAGGCAAACCGCTGGCCGACCGGCGGATGTCCAAGCTCCTCCGCTGACCAAAACTGGACGTTATGCGCATAACGTCCACTCTGGAGCCAGATTTCGGGACGTTATGCGCATAACGTCCAGCAGGGGGCTCCTCAGGGTCCGGCGACGGCGGTCCACCAGTCCTCGATCGGCGGCGGGTCGGCGTTCGTGATCCGCTGGCCCGGTCGCGGTAGAGCTAACGCGACACCGGCTTCGGCGGCGGCGGCCCAGAGCCGTTGGACTGGCTCGGCCCAGGCGTGGAAGGCCAGGTCGAAGGTCGCCCAGTGGATCGGCAGCAGCACCTCACCGCCGAGAGCACGGTGCGCACGGACGGCTTCCTCGGGATTCATGTGGATGTGTGGCCACTGCGCGCCGTACGCACCGATCGGCAGCAGAGTGAGGGCGAACGGTCCGTGCTCCTCCCCGATCTCGGAAAACCCGGTCGTGTAGCCGGTATCGCCGCCGAAGTAGACCCGCATCTTTGGACCGCGGATCACCCAGGACGACCAGAGTGTGTTGTCGCGCCGAAGGCTTCGCCCGGAGAAGTGCCGCGCCTGGGTGCAGGTCAGCCGAAGCCCGCCGACATGAGCGTGCTGCCCCCAGTCCAGCTCGATGATCCGTTCCCGCGGGACATGCCAGCGCCGCAGGTGGGCGCCGATGCCGAGCGGCACCACGAACGGCGCGGTCTGGGTACGGACGAGGCTGCGTACCGTCGGCAGGTCGAGATGGTCGTAGTGGTCGTGTGAGATCAACACCGCATCGACCGAGGGCAGGTCGTCGATCGGTACCGGCGGGGGATGCAAGCGGCGAGGACCCACCAGCGGCGACGGGGAGATCCGGTCTCCCCACACCGGGTCGAGCAGGACCCGCTGCCCGTCGACCTCGACCAGGGCACTGGCATGGCCGTACCAGGTGGCGGCCAGGTCAGCGGCGGCCCCGGACGTACGGGCCGAACGTGCCAGCGGTACCGCACCCACAGGTCGGCCCCGGTCGCCGCGTGTGAGCAACGCCCGCGCGATCGTGGTGCCGTCGGCCGCGGTGATCACCGGGCTCGGCTCGAGATTGACGAACCGGCCGTCGTGGAACTGCGCGGATCCCTCGGTCACCGCTCGAAGCGCGGACGGGAAAGCGCCCAGCGCCACTGGCAAGCCCCAGGCTGCCCGGCCGACCCAGGTGAGCGCCGCGCCCAGAGCCAGCGCGCCTCCCCTACGAACAATCGTCTTCGCGGGACTGCTGCGGGCGCTCACCTCACCAGCGTCCCACTCCCGCGCCCAAGATTGGCTATCGCCGCGATCACCGCACACCCTTCGGTGATCTTGACCTTGTGGTGGGTTTCGACTGCTTTTGTACGGCGTGTCGCCGCAAAAAGGTCAAGATCACCAAGGGAGGGCGTGCGGGCGGCGGCGGAGCCGGGGTGGTTTGCGCATCGCCGCTGGGGGACCATCCACCCGTGGATACGGCGCTGGTCGGGGTCGGCCTGGTCGTCGTGGCGGCCGCGCTGCTCTGGGGGGTCGTGCGCTACCGCTCGACGCGCGGGTTCTCGAGCACCGAGCAGCGGTTGACCTTCGATGTCCTGCATGCGGCCAGCCAGGCCGCACCTCCGCTGCGACTCGGCCTGACCGAGGCATCGGCCGGGAAGTCGATCCGGTACCTCCGTCAGCTTCTGGGTACGCCCGCGCTGGCGATCACCAGTGCCGAGGAGGTGTTGGCCTGGGAGGGCATCGGCGCCCACCACCGGGACACGGTCATGACGCTGGCCGCCGGCGTTCTGGATTCCGCCCGCCCCGACGTGGCCAAGGCCGCGGAGATGGCCTGCGAGCAGCCAGATTGTCCGCTGCGCGGTGCAGTGATCGCCCCGGTCACGCTGGAGGGCCGGGTCGCCGGAGCGCTGGTCGCCCTGACCTGGCAAGAACCGGGTGCCGGCCTGGTGCGCGCCACCCTGGAGACCGCGCGCTGGGTCAGCACCCAACTCGAACTCGCCGAGCTCGACCAGTCCCGAGCCCGCCTGGCGCGGGCCGAAATCCGGGCGTTGCGAGCCCAGATCAGCCCGCACTTCATCTACAACGCGCTCGGGGCGATCGGCTCGTTCGTCCGTACCGATCCGGACCGGGCCCGAGAGTTGTTGCTGGAGTTCGCCGAGTTCACCCGGTACAGCTTTCGTCAGTACGGCGAATTCACCACGCTGGCTGAGGAATTGGGCAACATCGAGCGATACCTGTTGATCGAACGCGCGCGCTTCGGTGATCGGCTGCAGGTGACCCTGCGCATCGCCCCGGAAGTGCTGCCGGTCGCCGTACCGTTCCTGACCCTGCAGCCGCTGGTCGAGAACGCGGTACGCCACGGCCTGGCCGGCAAGCCCGGAATCGGCAGCATCTCGATCCGCGCGGAAGACGCCGGCGCGCAGTGCCTGATCACCGTCGAGGACGACGGCGTCGGGATGGATCCGGCTCGGCTGCGCGAACTGACCGTGGAGGACGGCGGTGACGGACGGGAGCACGTCGGGCTAGGCAACGTCGACGATCGATTGCGCTCGGTCTTCGGCGATGACTACGGCTTGGTGGTCGAGACCGCACCCGGGGCCGGTACCAAGGTGAGCCTGCGGATCCCGAAGTTCCACGCCGGAGTACGCGCCGGCTGATCGTCGTTCGATGAACTCAGGCAGGGTGCCGCCCGCCGCGCACCGCGAGGGAGAGCACGGCAGGGTGCGGCCTACCGCGGAGCGGGATCCGGCACCAGACGTCCGGCGCTTAGTGTCGCCGAGGGCGAGGGAGAAGGTGGCAGTGTGACGACCATGCGGGTGCTTGCGGTCGACGACGAGCCGCCGGCCTTGGACGAACTCGCCTTTCTGCTCCGCTCGCACCCGGCGATCTCCGCAGTCGTGACGGCCAACAACGCCAGCGACGCCTTGCGCGCCATGCAGGACGGTGGCCCGCACGAGCCGGGATTCGATGTCGTGCTGCTCGACATCCGGATGCCTGGCCTGGACGGTCTGGAACTGGCCAAGGTGCTGGTCAACTTCGCCCGACCCCCGGCGGTGGTCTTCGTGACCGCCCATGACGACCGGGCGGTGGACGCCTACGACCTCGGGGCGGTGGACTACCTGCTCAAGCCGGTACGCGCTGACCGCCTCGACGAATCCCTGCGCCGCGTACTACTACTCCGGGATGCCGCCTCGACGCCCCCGGAGGACGAGGTGATCCCGGTCGAACTGGCCGGCGTCACCACGATGCTGTCCCGCTCGTCGGTCCGCTGGGTCGAAGCCCAAGGCGACTATGCGCGACTGCACACGAGGGACGACAGCCATCTCGTACGGATTCCGCTGTCCACATTGGAGAGTCGGTGGTCGGAGGCCGGGTTCGTCCGGATCCACCGGTCCTATCTCGTTGCGCTGCGGCTGATCACGCAACTGCGGTTGACCCCGAGCGGGTACGTCGTGATCGTCGACGACCGAGAACTCCCGGTCAGCCGCCGGCACACTCGCGAACTCAAGGACCGCCTCGTGCGTACGGCCAAGGCCGGATGGACCCGCTAGCAGCCGACGGCGGGCGGCCTCCTCGCCGGGTCCGAGTCGATCTAGCCGGCCGGGCGGTGCGGCGGGCCTCGTACTCCCGGCAGGAACTCGAGGAGCAGACCCAGGTCGGCGAGGTGCTGATCCGAGGACTGGTCCGAGCCCAACTCGCCCTCGCGCTGAGCCTGGCCGGGGTGGTGGTCCTGCTCCTGGGCAGCCTGCCGATCGCGTTTGCGCTGTTCCCCGCACTGGGCGATGTGTACGTCCTGGGACTGCGCTTGCCGTGGCTGCTGCTCGGTGTACTCGCCTACCCGCTCCTCTACGTCGTCGGCCGCCTGCACGTACGCCAGGCCGAGCGGATCGAGGACGACTTCAGCAAGGCCGTCGGACCCACTCAGGATCCGATCACGGACATGAGCAGGACATGAGCGGGTCGCCGTACGCACTGCCGGCGATCGTCGTCGTCACCGTTGTGACCATCGGCATAGGCGCGTACGGATTGCGATTCTCCCGTACGACCTCGGACTTCCTGGTCGCGAGCCGCTCGGTCAGTCCTGGATGGAATGCCTCGGCGATCAGCGGGGAATACCTGTCTGCTGCATCGTTTCTCGGCGTTGCCGGTCTGGTGATGAAGTACGGCGCTGACGTGCTGTGGTACCCGGTCGGTTTCGCGGCCGGTTATCTCGCTTTGCTGTTGTTCGTCGCCGCCCCACTGCGCCGCTCCGGTGCTTTCACCCTGCCGGACTTCGCCGAGGCGCGGCTCGGGTCGCGGGCGCTGCGCCGCTGGTCGGTCTTCTTCGTCGTCGTGATCGGCTGGTTGTATCTCCTCCCGCAGCTGCAGGGGGCGGGGCTGACCCTGCGCACGCTGACCGGTGCCCCGTACTGGGTCGGCGCGGTCGTCGTCGGGGTCGTCGTGACCGTCAACGTGGCCAACGGCGGAATGCGCTCGATCACCTTCGTCCAAGCCTTCCAGTACTGGCTCAAGCTGACCGCGATCGCCGTCCCCGCGTTCTTCCTGCTCATCGTCTGGCAGTCCGGTGGATTCGCCGACCTCTCCGGAGCCCAGGCACCGGCCTTCGACGAGCAGACCGAGGTGCGCGTCGACACCGCGGTGACGGTGGTCGTGCAGGAGCCGTCGACGCCGTCGGTCGATGGATCTGCCGACGGAGCCGAGCTCGACGGCCCGGTGAGGTGGGCCGCCGGGGAACACCAGATCGAGGCCGGAACCGTGCTG
The DNA here is from genome assembly GCA_013811805.1 of Geodermatophilaceae bacterium. Classification (GTDB taxonomy): domain Bacteria; phylum Actinomycetota; class Actinomycetes; order Mycobacteriales; family Geodermatophilaceae; genus JACCQS01. Next base: position 4,836 of record JACCUM010000460.1, read on the forward strand.
GTCTTCCCGGAAGGTGCTGCGGTGCCGCACGTCAGCGGGCTACCCGCCTTGTCCGGCCAGACCTGGGCCGCGCCGCTGGGCAGCGGGGGCGGCAACCCGGATCATCCGCTGTTCGCGACGTACTCACTGATTCTTGCGACGTTCCTCGGCACGATGGGGCTGCCGCACGTCCTGGTCCGCTTCTACACGAATCCAGACGGACGGGCGGCCCGTCGTACGACGCTGATCGTGCTGGCCCTGCTCGGCGTCTTCTATCTGTTCCCGACGCTGTACGGCGCGCTCGGCCGGCTCTACACGCCGCAACTGCTGATCACCGGCCAGACCGATGCCGTCGTGTTGTTGCTCCCCGGGGCGGCCCTCGGTGGGCTGCTCGGTCAGCTTCTCGGGGCACTGGTGGCCGCGGGTGCCTTCGCAGCGTTCCTGTCCACCGCCTCGGGTTTGCTGGTCTCGGTGTCCGGCGTGCTGTCCACCGACGTACTCGGCCGCGGAACGGTGCGCGACTTCCGGCGAGCGGCAACGGTGGCCGGATTGGTTCCTCTGGTGATCGCGGCCCAGATCGACCGGTTGGACGTGTCGCAGGTCGTCGGACTGGCTTTTGCGGTGGCGGCATCGACATTCTGCCCGCTGCTGGTCCTGGGAATCTGGTGGCGCCGACTCACCGACATCGGCGCGCTGTCCGGCGTGCTGGCCGGGGGAGCGCTCTCCCTGTCCGCTGTCCTGGTCACGGTCTTCGGCGGTGCACTCGACGGCTGGCCGGGAGTTCTCCTCGCCCAGCCAGCGGCCTGGACGGTTCCGGTCGCCTTCGCGGTGATGGTCGTGGTCTCCCGGGCCACGGCCTCGCGGCTCCCTCCGGACATCGGGCGCACCATGCTGATCTTGCACGCACCGGAGTCCCTCGGCCTCGGCCGCGGCACACCTAGCTGACCGTCGACGACGGCAGGTCCGGCGACCGTTGGGCCGCACTCAAATCAACTGGACCGCTCGTCGTACCGGCGGGCCCGTCCGGCGAAGCGCAGCATCCTCTCGGCGCGCCGTACGACCGGCCACCTGCGTGGTACCGGCGTGATCTCTACCGTGACCGCCACCACCCGGCCGGCGGATCCGCCGGGTCCTTGCCTCTGGAGTGCCCCTGGTGACCGAGCAAGCAGAGCGGCAGACGCTCACCCCCGAGCAGTACGTCGAGGCGCAGAACTCACCCGAGTTCACCGAGCTGCGCCGCCGGTTCCGTCGATTCGCCTTCCCGATGACCGTGGTCTTCCTGTCCTGGTACCTGCTCTACGTCCTGCTCTCGACCTACGCCTCGGACTTCATGAGCCAGGAACTGTTCGGCAACGTGAACGTCGGGATCGTCCTCGGGCTGCTGCAGTTTGTCTCGACCTTCCTGATCACGACGCTCTACGTCCGGCACGCGAACAAGAACACCGACCCGATCGCGGACAAGATCCGCGACGACATGGAAGGGCGCCACGATGCCTGAGCGCGCGATTCTGGCGGTCGAGGCCGATGCGACGGTCGGCGAGCCGCTCGTCAACATCTCCATCTTCCTGGCCTTCGTGGTCGTCACGCTGTACATCACCTTCCGGGCCAGCCGGAACAACAAGACCGCGGCCGACTACTACGCCGCCGGGCGGACGATCACCGGCTCGCAGAATGGTCTGGCGATTGCCGGCGACTATCTCTCGGCGGCCTCGTTCCTCGGCATCGCCGGGGCGATCGCGGTCTACGGCTACGACGGCTTCCTCTTCTCGATCGGCTTCCTGGTGGCCTGGCTGGTTGCCCTGCTGCTGGTCGCCGAACTGCTGCGCAACACCGGCAAGTACACGATGGCCGACGTTCTTGCGTTCCGGATGCGTCAAGGCCCGGTTCGTACGGCGGCCGCGGTGTCCACGCTGGTCGTCTCGCTGTTCTATCTCTTAGCCCAGATGGCCGGCGCCGGCGGCCTGGTCGCCTTGCTGCTGGGCGTGAGCGGCCGGGGCGCTGAGGCGGCGGTCGTGGTCGTCGTCGGCGGCCTGATGATCGTCTACGTTCTGGTCGGCGGTATGCGTGGCACGACCTGGGTGCAGATCATCAAGGCCTCGCTGCTCATGGTCGGTGCGTTGATCATGGTCGTCTGGGTGCTGGCGAAGTTCGGCTTCAACCTGTCCAGCCTCTTCGGCTCGGCGGCAGAATCCTCCGCCGCCGCCGCGACCCCGCGCGATGTGCTGGCCCCTGGCGCGCAGTACGGCGCTACGGCCCTCTCGCAGTTCGACTTCGTCTCGCTCGGCCTGGCGTTGGTGTTGGGTACGGCGGGCCTGCCGCACGTACTCATGCGGTTCTACACCGTTCCTACCGCCAAAGATGCTCGCAAGTCCGTCGTCTGGGCGATCTGGCTGATCGGAGTCTTCTATCTGTTCAGCCTGATCCTCGGGTACGGCGCGGGCGCGCTGGTCGGCGCGGACACGATCCTGGCCTCGCCGGGCGCGGTCAACTCGGCAGCTCCGTTGCTGGCCTTCGAACTCGGTGGCACGGCGCTGCTCGGCATCATCTCGGCGGTCGCCTTCGCGACGATTCTCGCTGTGGTGGCCGGTCTGACCATCACCGCGTCGGCGTCTTTTGCACACGACATCTACGCGTCGGTGATCAAGAAGGGCGTCAAGACCGACACCAGTGGCGTCGACGAGGTCAAGGTGGCCCGGATCACCGCGGTCGTCATCGGGGCGGTGGCCATCGTGCTGGGGATCCTGGCTCTGCAGGCCGGGCTCAACATCGCCTTCCTCGTAGCGCTGGCCTTCGCGATCGCGGCTTCGGCGAACCTGCCGACGATCCTCTACACACTGTTCTGGAGGAACTTCACCACCCAGGGCGCGGTGTGGAGCATCTACGGCGGGCTGATCGTCTGCGTCGGGCTGATCATCTTCTCGCCGGTGGTGTCCGGCGCGCCGGTGAATCCGGCCACCGGGGTGAGCCCGTCGATCTTCAAGGACGTGGACTTCGGATGGTTCCCGCTGAACAACCCGGGGATCGTGTCCATCCCGGTGTCGTTCTTCCTCGGTTGGTTGGGAACCAAGCTGTCCAAGGAGCGGCCGAACGTGGAGAAGTACGGCGAGCTCGAGGTCCGCTCGCTGACCGGAGTGGGAGCCGAGAAGGCGATCTACCACTAAGTCAGCCAGAATGCCGGCCCCGTTCGCCGGTGCAGACTCCGAGCCCGCCCTGTGCCCATGGCCAGGGCGGGCTCGGCCTATGCGTCGCGATCGGGTCGAGCGGCCAGTCGGGGTTCTCGGGCCCATGCTCCGCCGCCATGAGCCCGACAGCCCCCGAACTCGCGCACTCTTGGGCCCTGTGGATGACCGCTGCGGCATCCACGAGCACTCGCCCAAGCTTGGCTGCATGTCAGCCCGCCCGGCGCTGGTCCCGTGTGCACTGCGGAACAGGGTCTTTCGAGGCAGCCAGGCGATAGCCGACGGGCTTCTCACGCCAGACCGACTCCGCAGCAGGGCATACGTGCGGCTGCGCGGTTCGGTAAGGGATAGGACACGGGGTGCGACACAGGGTCTCCCTGGCTCGGCGGTCGCGGACGGCTCGGTCCGGTCGATTACCGACGCTAGGGAGATCGCGATGGAGACGCGTCTGGCCGCGGGAGGATCTTGCGCGGCCGTGCCGTCCACCCAAGGACTGACTAGATCTCAGCCGGCGAGTTCGGGGTTTTCGGCGTCGTCCCGCCTGCGATGACCCCGACAACCCTGAACTGGCGGTGGCGTCGTTCGGTCGAGTGGGGTCAGGAGCGCCTGCGGAGCAGGTCCGTCGGCGCCACCAAGCCGGCGCGGTAGGCCAAGACGATGGCCTGCACCCGATCCCGAGACCCGGTCTTGGCCAGCACCCGGCCGACGTGGGTCTTCACCGTTGCCTCACTGACGAAGAACAACGAGGCAATCTCGGTGTTCGATGCGCCGTAAGCCATCTGGACGAGAACCTCGTTCTCCCGCCGGGTGAGATCGGCAAGGGCAGCCCGATCCGCGCGTACGGTCTCCGGCGCGCCAGCGGGTGAATCCGAGGCAGCACCGTCCGGACCGGCGCCGGTACGGTCGCGCAGCAGCGGACCGACATGCTGCAGCAACCGCCGGGTCGAGCTCGCCGAGATCACCCCGTCTCCGGCATGCACGGTTCGTACGGCGGCCAGCATCTCCTCCGGAGGTGCGTCTTTGAGCAGGAACCCGCTGGCCCCTGCACCGATGGCCGCCAGGACGTACTCATCGATGTCGAAGGTGGTCAGAACAACCACTCGCGGTGCTTCGGGCAGTGCAGTGATCTGCCGGGTGGCTTCGATCCCGTCGAGCCGCGGCATCCGTACGTCCATCAGGACGACGTCTACCGGCGTACGCGAGACCACCTCGACCGCCTCTACGCCGTCGCCGGCCTCTGCCATAACTTGGAGGTCGGCCTGTGAGTCGATCAGCATGCGAAAGCCCACCCGGACCATCTGCTGATCGTCGACCAGAGCGACTCGGATCGCGCTGGCCGGCGTCGAGGGCTCGATCACTGCATCATTCCGTGCTCCGCACGGGTGTTCGCTGCGCTCGGACCAATTTCTCGGCTCCACCGGTCACTGCGCCCCTCGCTCGCTGGCGCTCACTACGATGCTCGCTCACTGCGTGCCGCGAGGGTAGGGGATGACCGCGTGTACGGCGAAGCCGCCTCCCGATCTCGGGACCGCCTGGAGACGACCGCCATAGAGCGTAGCGCGCTCGTGCATGCCGGTCAGTCCATGTCCCGAAACCACTTGGGGTGCACGCGCTCCGGGCCATCCCGCCGGACCGCTCGGTCCGGTAGGTGCACCGTTCCAAGTAGTGGTGGCAGACACGAGTGCCGCCGAGGCTCCCCGCCCGTCGTCGATGACGCTCAACTCGAGCGATTCCTCACGCCAGTGCACCCGTACCCAGGCGCGGCAGGCCGACCCGGCGTGCTTGAGGACGTTGGTCAACGACTCCTGCACGATGCGGTACGCGGCCAGACTCGGCCCGGCTGGAAGGGGCCAGGGATCGCCTTCGACGAAGAAGTCCACGTCCAGCCCGCTGGCGCGTACTTCGGCGACAAGGTCGGAGATGTCGCCAACCTGAGGCTGCGGACTGTGCAGCGCCGTACCGTCCTCTCGCAGGACGCCAAGCAGGCCGCGCATGTCGCTGAGCGCCTGCCGGCCGGTAGCCGCGATCGCCTCGAG
>JACCUM010000461.1 GCA_013811805.1 Geodermatophilaceae bacterium
TACTCGCACGCCCTGGGTGCCGAGGTCAGCGTCGACGGGGAGGAGATCGCCACCGGTCGGTTGGTCGTGCTGCACGATCCCGACGGCCAGGCCGGGTGGGACGGAGTGCTGCGGATCGTCGGGTTCCTCACCGCCGAGACCGATGCGGCGTTGGCCTCCGACGAGCTGTTTCCCGAGGTGGGCTGGAGCTGGTTGCTCGAAGCGCTGGACACGCGTGGCGCCGTGCACACCGCCGTGGGTGGGACGGTCACCTCCACGGTGTCCACCCGTTTCGGTGACATCGCGGGACCGCAACGCAGCGTCGACGTGGAGATCCGAGCCTCCTGGACCGCCCTGACCTTTGATCTCGCCCCACATCTTGATGCCTGGCTCGACGTCCTCGGCTGCGCAGCCGGCCTTCCACCCCCCGGCGTACGGCTAATCAGCCCTCCGCTCACCGACGCCGAATCAGGCAGGTCCCTGCCGCAGTGAGCTCACTCGACAGCTCGGTGCCAGAACAGGACGACGTGAGCCCGACCCGGCGTCGCAGGACCCGTGGCCGCACGGCACAGACCTCCGCCGTCGTGTCCCGCGGCGATCTGGTCGGGTTGGTCGAACAATCCACACCGCGCGAACCGTGCGAACCGGTAGCCCCGGTCGATGAGCTCGATCCGGTGGAGCTGGTCGACGACCCGCCGGAGCCTGAGTCCTCCGCGATCGCCCTGACCGAACCCCTAGACGGCGTACCGGAGCCACTGACCACGGCGCGGCAGGTCATCGACTACGCCGCACGACTGGCTGCTGGTAGCGGTCCGGTCGCCGTGGATGCCGAGCGAGCCTCTGGCTATCGGTACGGGCAGCGCGCCTATCTCGTCCAGATTCGCCGCCGGGGTGTGGGTACGGCCCTGATCGACCCGATCGCCGTGCCTGACCTCGGTCCGATACAGCGGGCCATCGGTGACTCGGAGTGGGTGTTGCACGCCGCGAGTCAGGACCTGGTCTGCCTGGCCGAAATCGGCTTGGCGCCCGCGCTGCTGTTCGACACCGAGCTCGGCGCCCGACTGGCGGGGTTCGCCCGCGTCGGACTCGGCGCCCTGGTCGAGGAACTGCTCGAGCTCCGACTGGAGAAAGGTCATTCCGCCGCGGACTGGAGCACCCGACCCCTACCGCGAGACTGGCTCATCTATGCCGCCCTCGACGTCGAGGTGCTGATCGAGTTGCGTGACAAGGTCCGCGAGCGGCTTGTCGAAACCGGCAAGCTCGCCTGGGCAGAGCAGGAGTTCGCAGCCCTGTTGGCCGCTCCGGCACCTGCGCTGCGGATCGACCCCTGGCGCCGTACCTCTGGCATGCATTCGTTGCGTAGCCGTCGCCAACTTGCCGCCCTCCGCTCGCTGTGGACGGCGCGCGACGACGTTGCCCGACGCCGCGACATCGCACCGGGACGGATCCTGCACGACAGGGCGATGATCGCCGGCGTCCTTGCCGACCCGGCCAGCCCGGAGGCGATGGTGAGTCTGCCGGTTTTCCGCGGGCGAGCGAACCGAAAACTGATTCCGACCTGGTACGGCGCCCTGCAACAGGCACGCGCGCTCCCCGACCGCGACCTGCCGCCGTTGACCCTGCCCGGCAGCGGGCCGCCGCCTCCCAACCGCTGGGCTGAGCGAGAGCCGGCCGCAGCTGCACGACTGGTGGCAGCCCGCCAGGTGATGGCTCACCTGGTGGCTACGCACGACATCCCGGTCGAGAATCTCTTGAGCCCGGACCTCCTGCGGCGCATGGCGTGGACACCGCCGACGCCCCTCAACCAGGACACAGTGGCTCAACGCCTGCATGACGGGGGGGCGAGGCCATGGCAGGTGAGTCTCATCGCTGACCCTCTGGCCGAGGCGTTGGCCGTCGACGTCACCCCCGCCGTCGCGACTCGTGAGGACACCGCCCCCATCGAACCCGCGCCGAGTGAGTGAGCCGGGCGCGAACGGACAAGCGAGGATCCGACGCCCAGCAGGGGATCGCCCCCGAGGGCTCACCGTGTCATAGCTCTCTTGGTCGTCGCATCGATGACCTCTCCCGCGGCGTTACCCTCGCGGCATGCCCCGCAATCTTCGAGAGGTCGTCTTCGTCGACGGCGTCCGTACTCCGTTCGGAAAGGCCGGTCCCAAGGGGCTCTACGCCGAGACGCGCGCCGATGACCTGGTCGTGCGCTGCATCCGCGA
>JACCUM010000465.1 GCA_013811805.1 Geodermatophilaceae bacterium
CCAGGATCGCCGCCGTCGGATAGCAGCCAGGCACCGCGATCCGCCGGGCGCCGGTCAGCTTCGCCCGGGCTCCGGCAAGCTCCGGCAGACCGTAGGGCCAAGGGGCGACGTGCGAGCCGCCGTACCAGCGCTCCCAGGACTCGGAGCTGCTCAGCCGGTGATCGGCAGCCAGATCCAGGACGAGGGTCTGCTCGGGCAACCTGGCTGCCAGTTCGGCGGAGTGTCCGTGCGGCAGCGCTAGAAACACGACGTCATGGCCGGACAACGTCGTCGCGTCGGTGGGCGCCAGGACGTAATCGCCGATTCCGTGCAGGTGCGGCTGATGCGCGCTGAGCGGGTCACCGACCGACGAACTGGCGCAGACCGTCCGCAGGCTGATGCTGGGATGGGCGTGCAACAGCCGGCACACCTCGCCACCCGCGTAGCCGGAAGCGCCGGCCACCGCGGCCGTGAATGTCCCCAAAGACGAACTCATAATGCATGATTATGCACGCCGTCGGATCTCTATGCAGGCGGAGGGGGCATCGGCGGTTGTTGGTCACGCGGTGGCTGACTCGGAACGGGCGGCAGCAGGCCGGTCCCAGGGGGCGGTGGTCCGGTAGCAGGTGGCGGCATGCCCGTGTCGGGGGGCGGCATTCCGGTGGCGGTTGGTAGCGGGCCGGCCGGTGGCGTGTTGGACGTCGCCGCAGGTGCAGGTGATCGAGGCTCGTCCTCGCCGGAACGCCGTGGCTGCTTGCCGGTTCCGGCAGCGGGTTCGGAGCGGCGGAAGCGCGTTCCGATGGTGACCAGCAGGAGCAGAACCCCGCTGATGATGAAGAAGTTGCGCGGTGGAACCTCGTCGGCGAACCCGAGGAGGAAAGGTGCTGCGATCAAGAAGATCGAGAGCAGATAGATCACCGCCACGTGCAGCAGGACCGGTAGTTGGTTGACCAGACTGACGGGTCCTTCGCTGACCGCCGCCAGGATCAGGATCAGCACTCCGACCGCAACCGACATACCGGTAGCCGCGCCGGAATCGAAGTTGAAGACGAACGGAGCCGCGATGAACAGGACGCCGAGCGCGTATTCCAGGATTCCGTGCAGAAACCTCGGGATGGGACCGTCGCGCAGCATGGGGTCACCGTAGCCGCCCGGCTCCGTTTCTCCGCACGACACGTCCTTTCTGAGCCGGTCGGTTGGCTGCGCCATGCCGTGCCACGATCGGCGAGTGCGAGCAACAGTGGTGGGGTCCGGCGTGGCCGGATTGACTACGGCGATCGCCCTTCAGCGAGCCGGTTGGCAGGTCCACGTCCTGACGGCGGCGCCGATCGAAACGCTCACCTCTCACTTGGCGGCCGCAGTCTGGTTTCCCACGCACGCCGGCCCGCCCGAAGCCGTCACCCGGTGGGGAGCGCACACCTTCGATGTGCTGGCCGGCCTGGCCGAGCAGCCCGGCTCAGGCGTGGTGATGCGGGAGAGCCTGGCTCTCTACCGATCCGCACCGTCGGTCCCCGCCTGGGCCACGGCCGTGCGGGAACTGCGCCCGGCCACGGCACAAGAGCTTCCGTCCGGATACGCGTACGGGCTGCGCTTCCAGGTCCCGCTCGTGGAGATGCCGATCCACCTGCCTTGGCTGGTCGACCTCTTCTCGGCCTCGGGCGGCCGCCTCCGGTTCGTCCGGATCGCCGCGTTGGACGAGGTGATCGACGACGGATGGTCGGAGGTGGTGGTCAACTGCACCGGACTGGCAGCGCGCGAGTTGGCTCAGGACCGTTCGGTCTATGCGGTTCGCGGCCAGATCGTCCGGGTCACCAATCCGGGGCTGACCCTGTCGATGCGCGACGAGCAGCACCCGTCAGGCCGCGCCTACATTCATCCGCGCACCGCGGACTGCATTCTCGGCGGAACTCTTGACGAGCACCGCTGGGACACCGACGTGGACCTAGCGGAGGCCGACTCGATCCTGGCCCGTTGTCGCGAGATCGAGCCACGGCTGTACCAGGCCGACGTCTTGGAACACATCGTCGGACTGCGACCGGCCCGACCGACGGTTCGGGTCGAGGAATCGGTCACCGGGCCGGGTCGGGCTCGCCTGCTGCACAACTACGGGCACGGAGGTTCGGGTATCACCCTCGGTTGGGGATGTGCACGCGATGTTGTCGCCCTGGCCACGTTGGTCAGCTGACTGAACACCTCGACCCGCCGATCACCCCCTGGTCCGCGCTCCTAGCGACCCGGAGCGGCGCCGTCAGGGCTGGCGGAGCAGTCCGACGTAATAGGAAGCGTTGCGGGTAACGCTGGCGTAGTCGCCAGGGCGCAGGCTGCCGGTCTTGCTGTAGAGCGCCAGGAAACGCTCGGCTGCCTTGCGGCCGTCGCTCTGTCCGTTTCCAGTCGACTCCGGCGTGAAGAACGGGCAGTCGAGATAGACCCCGACCGTGAACTTCCGGCCGGTGACCGTCTCGAGCGCCGTCCCCTCATACCGCCTTGCCAGCTCAAGGAGCTCGTCGTAGGTCATGCCGTTGATCGCCCCCTGGCTGACATCATGGAAAAAGGCTGATACCCCCGGGTGAACCGGCGGTCAACGCCACCCGCGATGCGATGTATGCCGAGCCGGTGTCCCGGGTGCCGCCGTCGCCTGGTGCCCCGGCGATGACCGTCGACCCGTCCAGCGCCACCGACACTCCGAGCTGATCGAACTCCGAGCCGTCGGGGGCGACGACCTTGGCCCGCATGGTCCAGCTCGGCTCGCGGCGGTCGAATAGGTACACCGACCCGACATCGTCACCGGCCGCCGTATCGTCCCTGGCGGCCCCGACGACGGCGACGACACCGCGCAGCGCCACGGACAAGCCGAAGGCGTCGCCGGTTGCCCCATCTGCGGCCGTCAGCTGGGCCTGCTGGGTCCAGGTGCTCCCAGAGCGGACGAACACGTACGCAGAACCGGTGTCTTCCGCCGAGGAGCCGAAGCCCGGTGCCCCTATCAGTGCGGTGTCCGCACTGACGGCGACCGAGTAGCCGAAGCTCGCGAACTCGGCAGCATCGGAAGCGGTGAGCTTGGCCAGCTCGGCCCAGCCGGTCTCCGACCGGACGAAGACGTAGGCAGACCCCGCGTCGGGCTTTCCCGGAGGAGCGTCGTCGCCGATGGCCCCGACCACCGCGGTGTCTGCGTCCACAGCAACGGACCAGCCGAACGCGTCGCGGGCGGCGGCGTCGGAGGCGACCAGCCTGGCCTGCTCGGTCCAGGCGGTCCCCGAACGCTCGAACACGTATGCCGATCCGGCGTCGAACCGTCCTTGTTCTTCGTCAGCCGGCGCCCCGACAACCACTGTGTCGTCGTCTAGGGCGACCGACTGGCCGAACTGCTCGCGGGCGACTGCGTCGGAGGCCGTCAGTTTGGCCTGGAGGGTCCACGTGGTCCCGGAACGGACGAA
>JACCUM010000482.1 GCA_013811805.1 Geodermatophilaceae bacterium
AGGGCCGACATTGATTGGGATGCGCTGACCGCCGCCGCCGTGGCAGCGATGGGACACGCGTACGCGCCGTACTCGAACTTCTCGGTCGGTGCCGCAGCGCTGGTCGACGACGGCCGGATCGTGTCCGGCTGCAACGTCGAGAACGCCTCGTACGGGCTCGGCCTGTGCGCCGAATGCGGCCTGGTCAGTGCCCTGCATGCCAGCGGAGGCGGTCGATTGGTGGCGTTGGCGTGTGTCGGCGGCGACGGGAAGCCGCTGATGCCGTGCGGGCGCTGCCGGCAGCTGCTCTGGGAGCAGGGCGGGCCGGAGCTGCTGCTCAAGACCGAGCGCGGGATCGTGCCGATGACCGATGTCCTGCCAGACGCCTTCGGCCCCAATGACCTCCTGGCCGCAGCAAACCGCCAAGAGGGACCGTAAAACCAGTGACTCGCACTGGCGGTTTGGGACGTTATGCGCATAACGTCCCGAAATCAGCCCCAGATCCGGACGTTATGCGCATAACGTCCGGGATCTGACGGGGACAGCGATGGATGCGATTGATGTCATCCGGGCCAAGCGGGACGGGCACACCCTGACCGACGAGCAGGTCGACTGGGTCATCGACGCCTACACCCGGGGGGCGGTGGGCGACGAGCAGATGGCTGCTCTGCTCATGGCGATCGTCTTTCGCGGCATGGAGACCTCCGAACTGGCCCGCTGGACCACCGCGATGATCGATTCCGGCGAACGGATGCAGCTCGCAGATCTCGGCCGACCGACCGCGGACAAGCACTCGACCGGCGGCGTCGGAGACAAGATCACCCTGCCGCTGGCTCCGCTGGTGGCGGCCTGCGGAGTCGCCGTGCCGCAGCTGTCCGGCCGCGGTCTCGGACACACCGGAGGCACTCTGGACAAGCTCGAGTCGATCCCGGGCTGGCGGGCGGACGTGAGCCACGCCGACTACCTCGCCCAGCTGCGCAGCGTGGGCGCAGTGGTCTGTGCCGCGGGGGAGACGCTGGCGCCGGCAGACAAGAAGCTGTACGCGTTGCGCGACGTCACCGGCACGGTGGAGTCCATTCCGCTGATCGCCAGCTCGATCATGAGCAAGAAGATCGCCGAGGGGGCCGGGGCGCTGGTCCTGGACGTCAAGGTCGGGTCGGGCGCGTTTATGAAGACTGTGGAGCAGGCCACCGAACTCGCCCGCACCATGGTCGGCATCGGCACCGAGGCAGGGGTACGTACCGTCGCTCTGGTCACCGCCATGGACCGGCCCCTGGGCCGATCGGCCGGCAATGCCGTCGAGGTGGCCGAGGCGGTCTTGGTCCTGGCCGGTGGGGGCCCCGCCGACGTGGTCGAGCTCACCGTCCGGTTGGCCGCGGAGATGTTGGCCGCAGCCGGCGTCAGCGATGTTGACCCAGGGACGGTTCTGTCCAGCGGGAAGGCCATGGACTCCTGGAGGGCCATGATCGCCGCCCAGGGAGGCGACCCGGACGCCAGCCTGCCGGTGGCCCGCGAACAACACGTCGTACCGGCGCCGGCCACCGGCCGGTTGACCCGCCTCGACGCCTACGGCGTCGGCGTCGCCGCCTGGCGGCTCGGGGCCGGCCGGGCCCGTAAGCAGGATCCGGTCTCGGTAACGGCCGGGGTCACCTGGTTGGCCGGATTGGGAGATGAGGTCCGGGAAGGCGAGCCGTTGCTCGTACTGCACACTGACGACGCCGACCGGGTCCCGCGGGCACTGAACGCGCTCGAGTCGGCCATCGGGGTGGACACCGACGACGAGTTGCTGCCACTGATCGTCGACCGCATCGCAGCGTCCTGATGACGCACTGACAACCAGTCACCCGGGGCTAGAGGCGGCCAGCTCGGTACGGGAGGCTGATCGCATGACAACCGATTCACCGGGCGTGGCCGATCACCAGACCACACCAGCACCGGCTGACGTCGATGTCGCGATCAGCGTTCGCGGTCTGCGCAAGTCCTACGGCGTCCACGAGGCAGTCGCGGGCATCGACCTGGACATCGCCCGGGGGGAGATCTTCGCCCTGCTCGGGCCCAACGGTGCCGGCAAGACCACGACCGTGGAAATCTTGGAGGGCTATCGCCGCCGAGACGCCGGTGAGGTCAGCGTGCTCGGCGTAGATCCGGCACGGGCGGACGCGCGCTGGAAATCGCAGATCGGCATCGTCCTGCAGAGCAAGGGGGGTGACAGCGAACTGACCGTCGCCGAGACCGTACGAGTGCAAGCTTCCTACTTCGCCAACCCGAGACCCGTCGAGGAAGTGATCGGGCTCGTCGGCCTGACCGAGAAGCTCAAGGCCAGGGCCAGCTCGCTGTCCGGTGGCCAGCAGCGCCGACTCGACGTGGCCCTGGGCATCGTCGGGCGGCCGCGGCTGTTGTTTCTCGACGAGCCAACCACCGGCTTCGACCCGGAGGCGCGACGCCAGTTCTGGGAGTTGATCGGCCAGCTTCGTCAGCTCGGTACGACCATGCTGCTGACCACGCACTATCTCGACGAGGCCGAGGCCCTGGCCGACCGGGTCGGTGTGATCGCGGGTGGACGGATCGTCGAGGTGGGCATACCCGCGGAACTCGGCGGACGTCATCTCGCGCCCGCCCGCGTGCGCTGGGTCGAGGACGGACGGCGTCGGGAGGAGACGACTGCCACGCCGACCGCAGTGGTCCAGGCGCTGAGTCAGCGGTTGGGCGGGGAGATCCCCGGACTCGCCGTGCAGCGCCCCAGCCTCGAGGACATCTACCTGCAGATGATCGGAGAACCAGCGTGAGCGTCGCGACACCCACGACCGAGACGACCGAACCCGACGCCGCACCGCAGTTGCCCCCGGCGAGCCAGGTGTACCTCGCGCGCTCCCGGGTCGAGATAGTGGAGTTCTTCCGGCAGAAGGAAGCCCTCGTCTTCACACTGATCTTCCCGTCTCTGCTGTTGCTGATCTTCGGGGCGGTGCTGAACTACGACATCGCGCCGGGCCTCACCTTCGTCCAGTACTTCATGGCCGGGATGGTCGCCTCTGGCGTATTGGCGTCGGGCTTCCAGAATCTCGCCATCACGATCGCGATCGAACGCAGCGAAGGCCGGCTCAAGCGGCTGTCGGGCACACCGATGCCCAAGTCCGCGTACTTCGTCGGCAAGGTCGTGCAGGTCGTCGTGGTCGGAGTGGCCACGATCGCCCTGCTCATGGTGGTGGGGGTCGTCGTGTACGGCGTCGACCTCCCAGCCACTGCCGAGAAGTGGATGACCCTTGTCTGGGTCACCCTGCTGGGTCTGGCCGCCTGCTCGCTGCTGGGCATCGCCTTCTCGAGTGCGATCAAGAACGGCAAGTCGGCACCGGCCATCGTTACGCCGATTGCGCTTGTGCTGCAGTTCATCTCAGGTGTCTTTTTTGTGTTCACCGACCTGCCGAGCTGGATGCAGAGCATCGCGGCGATCTTCCCGCTCAAGTGGTTGACGCAGGGAATGCGGGCTGCCTTCCTCCCGGACTCCTTCGCGGTTCGAGAGGCGGCCGGTTCCTTCGAACTGGGCACGGTCGCCCTCGTCCTGGGTGCGTGGACCATCGCCGGCATGGTGCTGAGCATCCTGGTCTTCCGGTGGAGAGACCGCGCGGACGGCTGAACCGATCAGTGTCCAATCTCGGTGAGGAAGTCCAGTGCGGCTGCGTTGAAGCTCTCCGGCGCCTCGGAGTTGATGCCATGGCCGACATCGGGCAGCACAACGAGGCGTGAACCGCTGATCTGTGCGTGCATGTCCTTCGCGACGTCTATCGGTGAGCGTTCGTCGCGTCCCCCGTACAGAAGCAGGGTGGGGACGGTGATCAGGGGCAGCACGTCGCGCAGGTCGGCGTCGAGGAAGGCAGCCGTCGCCGGGCGGAATCCATCCGGCCGTACGTCGCGCAAGATGTCCATCCCCTCGGCCAGCGCCTCTGGCGGAGCCGAGTCGGCGTACACGGTGGCCAGGAAGCCCGGGCCCCATTCGTCGACCGGCCGGTCGAGGACCTCACTCACCCACTGCTTGCGCCGGGCGAACTCCTCAGGCGGCAACGAACCGGCCCATCCCGCATATGCCGAGGCCAGGATGAGGCTCCGTGCGATCTCTGGATGGTGGCGGTAGAGCGCCAGGGCGTACATCGACCCGAATGACAGCCCACATACATGCGGATGCTGCACACCCAGCACCGCCAGGAAACCGGCGAGGCAGTCGGAGAAGTCCTGCAGGGTGAATCCGTCCGGCGGGTCGTCGGACTGTCCGCACCCGGGACAGTCAACGGCGATGACGTCAAACGTGGAGGACAGACCGTCAAGCTGCCCTCGCCACTCGCGGCTGTCGCTGAAGGCGCCATGGAGCAGTACTAGCGGCTCGCCTGATCCCGCTCGGCGATAGGCGATCCGAAGCCCGCACACGTCCACCCGTCGCACTGGTGCTGCCATGCGGAGGAGCATGCGCCGAGACAATTGAGCCGACAAGTGGCTGCGCCCATGCGGTTTCATCGATCCCTTCGTACGTGAATCTGCTCGGGCGCTAGCGTGGGGCGTATGCAGCACGTACTCGACGAGGAGTCGATCCGCCGAGTCCCCAAAGTCCTGCTCCACGATCACCTGGACGGCGGAGTACGACCCGAGACGGTTGCCGAACTGGCAGCCCAGGTCGGGTACACGGACCTGCCGACCAGCGACCCAACCGAGCTCGCGGCCTGGTTCCGCACCGCCGCCGGCTCCGGTTCGTTGGAGCGCTACCTGGAGACTTTTGTCCATACCGTCGGGGTGATGCAGAGCCGGAACGCGCTGACCAGAGTGGCGGCCGAATGCGCCGTGGATCTCGCTCGGGACGGCGTGCTCTATGCAGAGGTCCGATTCGCACCGGAACTGCACGTCGAGCAGGGGCTCGAGCTCACCGATGTCGTCGACGCGGTGCTGGCCGGCTTCGCCGCCGGATCCGCCGAGGCTGCGCGCGCCTCGGATGCCGCCGGAGCAGGCGATGGGCATCGGATCCGGATCGGCGTGCTGCTGACCGCCATGCGCCACGCTGCCCGGTCTCGAGAGATAGCCGAGTTGGCCATCGCCTATCGCGACCGCGGTGTCGTCGGGTTCGACATCGCCGGTGCGGAGGCCGGGTTTCCACCGACCAGGCACCTCGATGCCTTCGAGTACATGCGCCGGGAAAATGGGCATTTCACGATTCATGCGGGAGAGGGATTCGGACTACCGTCGATCTGGGAGGCGCTGCAGTGGTGCGGCGCGGACCGGCTCGGGCACGGCGTACGGATCGTCGACGACATCTCCGTCGACCGCGAGGGATCGGCTACCTTGGGGCGACTGGCCGCCTACGTTCGGGACAAGCGCATCCCGTTGGAGATGTGCCCGTCTTCCAACGTGCAGACCGGCGCGGTGTCGAGCATCGCCGAACATCCAATCGGATTGTTGCGCCGCTTGGGGTTTCGGGTCACGGTGAACACCGACAACCGGCTCATGAGTGACTGCAAGATGACCTCGGAGATGGTTGCCCTGGTCGGTGCCTTCGGCTACGGCTGGGCGGACCTCCAGTGGTTGACGGTCAACGCGATGAAGTCGGCCTTTCTCCCCTTCGACGAGCGACTGACACTCATCAACGACATCATCAAGCCGGCCTATGCAAGCTTGCTTGAGGAGTCAGACTCAGCCACGTCGAGCTGAGCTGACTGTCTCACCGCAGTGGTCGGGCACGCAACGGCCAACAGGCCGCAATCGCATCGAAGTCGGCGTCGTTGTGGGCAAGCTCGACGTCGTGCCGCGTGGCGATGGCGGCGATCAGGCAGTCAACCATGCTGTGCGGTGTGCGGCCTGTTCTGCGCACCGCACGGAAGATCATCGCAGCCTGATGGAAGTCCAGCTGTCGATCGACCGAGAGAAGCACCAGGCCGTTGACAAGGCGGTCGATGACCTCGGCCCGAGGGTCTGTATCGGCGCCGGCGAGCAGCTCCATGGAGATGGGCTCAGTGATCGCCAGCTCCGGACCGGTCTCGATCAGTTCCAGCATGCCGGCAGCTGTCGGGCCGGGACTCTGTCGCAAGTGAGCAATCCACGCCGACGAGTCGACCAAGATCACGTTCACATTCTTTCGACCGGCTCAGAACCCTTCGCACCACGCAGCTCGTCCAGGTCTGCGGCGAAGCCGATTCCCCGGATGTCAAGCAAGAACCGTGTCGTCACCGGCGCTGCCAACAAGCGACGCAGCGCGAGGTCCACTGCTTCTCGCTTTGTCCGGCTGCCGAACCGGCGCATGACCTCGGCGATCAGATCGTCATCCAAATCGATGTTTGTGCGTCCCATACACCAACGATACACCGCCCACGTCGAGGTA
>JACCUM010000500.1 GCA_013811805.1 Geodermatophilaceae bacterium
GTGCCCGGTCGGCCCAGTCCAGGCGAGGCTGGGGGTTGGTTCTGCGCAGTACTGCGATCTGGTGGCGTAGGACGAGCAGTTCGATGTTCTTGGATGCCGATGCCCGGCTGAGCAGTGTGAGAGTCGAGAAGTCGAGGGAAGATCAGGTAGAGCAGGCGTAGAGCCATGGCCGCGATCATGCCTGACTGCTGATCCCTGCAGCTCACATGCCCAGTCCGACTTCTGGAACCCCACAGGTCATCGACGATGAGCACGGTGACAAGAGCCATCACCCCGTGAAGGATCCCGCGGCGAGGCAGTTGCGGAACCGTGAGGACGCGCGCGCCTTGGTGCTGCCCACACCCCCCACGGACGCTCGGGGATCTGACTCTCCAACACGTCACGAAATCGTTCGTTCTTGATCGCCCGGACGGCGATAGCGTGGATCCGGTGCGCCACGACGCGCAGGCACAGTGCTGAAACGGTGCCTCCCCGCCCCGGCCCTTTCGGTGCCGAGGTCGAACGTCGCCACGAAGGGAACCCGATGCAACTCGGAATGGTCGGTCTGGGACGGATGGGGGCGAACCTCGTGCGGCGCCTGCTGGCCGCGGGACACGACTGCGTCGTCTACGACACCGACCCCGCCGCCATCGCCGAACTCGGCGACGCCGGTGCCATCGGCGCCGACTCGCTGACTGACCTCGCCGGCAAGCTCGACGCGCCGCGCGCGGTCTGGGTGATGGTGCCGGCCGCGATCACAGCAAAGGTGATCGACGACGTCGCCGCCCACCTCAACCGCGACGATGTGATCATCGACGGTGGTAACAGCTACTACCGCGACGACATCGACCGGGCGGAGCAGCTGCGCGACTCGGGGATCCACCATCTCGACGTCGGCACCAGCGGTGGGGTGTTCGGCCTCGAGCGGGGCTTCTGCCTGATGATCGGCGGCGACGGCGAGGTCGTGTCGCGCCTGGACCCGATCTTCGCGGCGATCGCTCCCGGCGTCGACGCGGCCCCGCGTTCACCGGGACGCACCGGTGAGCCGTCCCGGTCGGAGCAGGGGTACCTGCACTGCGGAACCCATGGAGCCGGTCACTTCGTGAAGATGGTCCACAACGGCATCGAGTACGGGATCATGGCTTCCTATGCCGAGGGGATGAACATCCTGGCGCACGCCGGCCTGGGTACCCAGCAGCAGGAGGAAGGGGATGCCGAGACGGCGCCGCTGCGCGACCCGCAGTACTACCGGTTCGACCTCGACCCGGCCGAGATCGCGCAGGTGTGGCGCCGTGGCAGCGTGATCGCCTCCTGGCTGCTGGACCTGGCCGCGGCCGCGCTCGCCGAGAACCCGAGCCTGGACAACTTCGGGGGCCAGGTGTCGGACTCCGGTGAGGGCCGCTGGACCGTCCAGGCCGCGGTCGAGTTAGGCGTCCCCGCGAGTGTGCTGTCCACGGCGCTGTTCGACCGTTTCAGCAGCCGCGACGACGCCGACTACGGCGACCGGCTGCTCTCGGCGCTGCGCAAGCAGTTCGGTGGGCACGACGAGAAGGCCGCTTCGATCAGCAACACAGCATGAGCGACCGGGCCGACGCGCTGGTGTTGTTCGGCATCACCGGTGACCTCGCGGCGAAGAAGCTGTTCACCTCGCTGTACAACCTGGCCTGCCGTGGTCTGCTGCCCAAGGTCGTCGTCGGGGTGGCCAAGTCGGAATGGGATCTCGACACCCTGCGTGAGCACGCCCGCGGCTCGTTGGACGCGGCGGGGGTGGCGGTGCGGGAGCCGGTGTTCGCCGAACTCGCGAAATCGCTGGCCTACGTCGACGGTGACTACGCAGAGCCGGACACGTTCGCCCGGCTCCGCGACACGGTCGAGAGCTGCGAGCGGGTCGCGTGCTATCTGGCCATCCCGCCGGCGCTGTTCGCTGTCGTCGTCGACGGCATGGCCGCTGTTGGTCTGAACGAGGGCGGCAGCGTCATCCTGGAGAAGCCCTTCGGTCGTGACCTCACCTCGGCCCAGGAGCTCAACGCCACCCTGCTCCGGCACTATCCGGAGGAGTCGATCTTCCGAATCGACCACTTCCTTGGCAAGGCCTCGGTACAGAACCTGATGGTGTTCCGGTTCGCGAACACCATCCTGGACCCGGTCTGGAACCGGTATCACGTCGACAGCGTGCAGATCACGATGGCCGAGGACTTCGGGGTCGAGGGCCGGGGTGGCTTCTACGACGGCGTCGGCACGCTGCGCGACGTCGTCCAGAACCACCTGCTGCAGATCGTGGCGTTGCTCGCGATGGAACCGCCGGTCTCCGGCGCACCGGAGCACCTGCGCGACGAGATCGCCAAGGTGTTGATGGCGATCCGGCCCCTGGGCCGCGACGACCTCGTGCGCGGCCAGTACGAGGGCTACCGGGACTCCGACGGCGTCGATCCCGACTCGGACACCGAGACCTTCGTGGCCGTCAAGGTTGAGATCGACTCCTGGCGATGGGCCGGGGTGCCCTTCCACATCCGGGCCGGCAAGGCCATGGCCGCGACCGTCACCGAAGCAGTGATCGAGTTCAGAGCGCCACCGCGGCCCCTGTTCACCGACCCCGGCTGCACCCCCCACCCCAACCACCTCCGGTTCCGGGTGAAGCCCGATGACCTCATCACCTTGAGCATGCAGTCGAAGAAGCCCGGCGGAGAACTGCTCAGCCGCTCGGTCGATCTGCACGTCGACGACGGAAATGACGGGGACGACACCGCGAGCGCCGACACCGAGGCCTACGAACACCTCCTCGCCGACGCCCTGGACGGTGACCCACGCCTGTTCGCCCGGCAGGACGCCGTGGAAGCGGCGTGGCGGGTCGTCGAACCCGTACTCGGCGACCCCGCCCCGACGCAGACCTATCCACAGGGGTCGTGGGGCCCCGTGACCGCCGAGGCGCCCGCCCCCGTCCGCGGCTGGCACCGTCATGGCGAGCCGCAGTGAGAGATCAGGCCGCGTTGGTCGCCGGCGTCGATGTCGGCGGGACCAACATCGAGGTGGGACTGGTCGGCGCCAACTACGAGGTGCTCGACCGGGCCAAGGCCGACACACCCACTTCAGGACCCGATGCGGTTCTGGACACGATCGAACACCTGGTGCGCTCCCTCGACGACGAGCCGGCGGCGGTCGGGGTCGGGATCCCCGGCGTGGTGTACGAGGGTGAGGTGCTGACCGTGCCGAACCTGTCGAACTGGGATGGACCTGTCGACCTCGTCGCGATCCTGGGTGAACGGCTCGGTGTCCCGGTGGCGCTGGGCAACGACGCAGGAGTCGGCCTGCTGGGGGAATGGCTGGCCGGGTCCGCGGTGGGCGCCCGCAACGTGCTCGGACTGTGGATGGGCACCGGGATCGGCGGTGGCCTGATCCTGGACGGGCGTCCGTTCGCCGGGGCGCGCGGCGCAGCCGGAGAGATCGGCCATGTCATCGTCCGGGCGGGTGGCGCGCTGTGCCGGTGCGGGCGCCGGGGCTGTGTGGAGGCCTACGCGGGGCGTCGATCGATGGAGTCCACGGTGTCGACCATGATCGACGCGGGCCGCACGACCACGCTCTACGACATCCGCGCCCGTGCCGGCAAGTCGGCCCTGACGTCGAAGGTGTGGGCGCGCGCCCTCGCCGGGGGTGACATGCTCGCGACCGAGCTGTTCGACACGGCCGTCGAGGCCGTCGCCGTCGGAGTCGCTTCGGCGATCAACATACTCGACGTCGAACGGGTCGTCGTGGGCGGCGGCCTGGCCGAGAAACTCGGCCAACACCTCGCCGACCGCATCGCCGAAGCCGCCGAACCCTGGATGCTGCAACCACATCCCGAGCTCAGGTTCGTGGCAGCCGCACTGGGTGACGACTCCGGCGTGATCGGCGCGGCAGCGCTGGGCCGGGAACTGGTGACGCTGCGGTGAGCCCGGACACTCGGTGAGCCCGGACACTCGATGAGCAGCGTTCCGCTAACTCAGCATGCCCTGCTGTCGGACTGCGGGGCGGCCGCACTGGTGACTGCTGCCGGTTCGGTGGACTGGTTGTGCCTACCCCGTTTCGACAGTCCACCGGTGCTGGGCCGTCTTCTCGACGACGACGCCGGCCATTTCCTGATCGCCCCCGCCGACTGCATTGACGACACTGGCGGCACGTGGTCGGCGACGTGGCGATATCGGCTGCCCGGGCTGGTGCTGGAGACGACGTGGTCGGGTGCGGATGGTGAGCTCGTCGTGGTCGACGCGATGGCGCTGGGGCATCGCGAGCGTGGACACGAGCTGGGGCGCTCGGCTCCGGGGGTGCTGCTGCGACAGGTTCGATGTACGCGGGGATCGGTGCGGGTGGGGGTGGAGTTCGTGCCGCGTCCCGAGTTCGGCCTGGTGCACCCCCGCCTGGTCTCCTCGCCCGGCGCGGTCATCGCACACGGCGGCGCGACCATCGTGGTGCTGAGTACCGATATGGGCCTCGATCTCACCGGCGCCCGCGCGTCGGTCGCCCGGGTCCTGGAGGAAGGGCAGGAGTGGGTGTTCGCGCTCGCCCAGTTCGACGCGTGGGGGTCGGAGCCGACGCCGTGGACGTCGCACCAGATCCGTCGCCGCCTCAAGGGCACCGAGGCATCGTGGAAGAGCTGGTCGGAGCTGCATCAACGCTACGAGGGGCCGCTGCGCGAGTTGGTGCATCACAGCGGAGTGGTGCTGCGCGGACTGACCTACGCCCGCAGCGGAGCGGTGGTCGCCGCGCCCACGACGAGCCTGCCGGAGGGGGTGGGGAGCGGGCGCACGTGGGACTACCGCTTCACCTGGGTCCGCGATGCGTCCATGACGTTGCAGGGTCTCTACGTCGCGGCCTGCCCGGATGAGGCGGGGCAGTTCTTCGCGTTCCTGGCCCGCGCCGCCGCCACCCAGCTCGACCGCGGGCTGGACCTGCAGATCATGTTCGGCGTCGGCGGCGAGCGGGACCTGACCGAGCGGGAGATCGGGCATCTGTCGGGCTGGCGGGGCAGCGGCCCGGTTCGGGCGGGCAACGGGGCGTGGTCCCAGCGACAGCTCGACGTGTACGGCTCCCTGCTCGACGCCGCCTACACGCTGCGCGAGCAGTTGGGCACGCTCGACGAGGAGACCCGCGGGTTCCTGGTGGCAGCGGTCGACGCCGCGGCGTCGCTGTGGCGGGAGGACGACCAGGGCATCTGGGAGATCCGCGGCGAGGCCCGGCCCTACCTGCACAGCAAGCTGATGTGCTGGGTGGCGCTCGACCGGGGCCTGGCCATGATCGACCAGCTCCGTCCCGGCGGCAGGGCGCAGGTGTGGGCGGCGGCGCGCGACGAGTTGCGGGAGTCCATCCTCGGCAAGGGCTGGAACGACAAGGCCGGCGCGTACACCCAGTACTACGGCTCCGACGCACTCGACGCCTCGACGCTGCTCATGCCCATCCTGGGCTTCCTGCCCCCCGACGACCCGCGCCAGCTGGCGACCATCGATGCCATCGAACAGACCCTTCGGGACGAGCGTGGGTTGCTCTACCGCTACCGCGGCGGCGACGGCTTCGACGGGCCCGAGGGCACGTTCCTGCTCTGTACCTTCTGGCTGGCGCACGCCCTGGCCGTTACCGGTCAGGTGGAGCGGTCCCGAGAGACGTTGCACCGCGCCGCCGGGTTCGCCACCGAGCTGGGTCTTTTCTCCGAACAGGTCGACACCGCCACCGGTGAGCTGCTGGGCAACTTCCCCCAGGCGTTCAGCCACCTCGGCCTGATCAACGCCGCGCAGGCACTCGCCGAAGCCGAGCGCGGGGGTGGTCCGCGGTTGAGCCGGGCCGAGTAGCGGCGACAGATGGCGAGCCTCACACCGTCGCCCCGGCCACGGCACGAACCGTGATGTGGAACTCCAGCTTCGCGACGGCGTCGCGCGCGGCGGCGACGGCCTCGTCCGCCCGTCCCGCCGAGGGCGCGCGCGTACGCGAGCCGGGAATCGGAGGACTCCAGGCCGCCGCAGACCGCCCCTGTGGGGTTCCAGAACTTGGTTATGGGCGCTGACCTGCGGCTTTAGGCTGCCCGCTCGTACTTGCTGATCAGCCCGCCGAGGATCGATCGGTGCCTGATTCGCTGCCGGTCGAGACGCGGAGCGGGATGATCGGGGTGTGGCGGATGA
>JACCUM010000524.1 GCA_013811805.1 Geodermatophilaceae bacterium
CCGTTCCGGTGTCGCGCTCGAGTACGTCCGGGTACCCGCTTCCACGTCGATCCGTTCACCCCGACCGGCCTCAGGCAGACGGCTCATGACCGCCCCGCCTCGTGAGATGCTCGGCTGCGGCGCACCGTTCGCTCGGCGCAATTGCCCCGCATGAACACCTCCTGCACAACTGAACGGCCCCATCGAGTGACGCTGGACACTGAGCCGGAGCCGATACGGGTCGAGGGCAACGGCTCCGGCTCAGTGGCTGCGGTGTCCAACAGCGACACCTCGATCATTCGAACACATGTTCGAATGCCTGAGGTCAGTCAACAGCTTGCCTGGCTCGGCGTCAACCCCGGCAGCGCAGCGTTGTCCGGTCAGTACGCTCGACGACGTGATCATGCATCTGGTGACCTTCAGCTGGCGCCGCGACGTCACCAATGACGACGTGGTGTCCGTCATCGAAGGCCTGAGCTCGCTGCCCGCGCAGATCCCCGAACTGCTCTCCTATCGATTCGGCCCGGACCTCGGTCTCCGAGAGGGCAACGCCGATTTCGCGGTGGCCGCCGTGCTCGAGAGCCCGGAAGCCCTGCCGGCTTACCTCGACCATCCTGAACACCAGCGAATCGCCACGGAGTTCATCGCCCCGCTGATCGCCACTCGCCAGGCGGTCCAGATCGAGTTCCCGGCTGACACCGCATTCTGACCAACGGACATTCTCCGGATAAAGAGCCATCTGGAACGGTCCCGACCGCACATTCTCCGGAGAAAGTCCCTGCGCCTACACCGGGCGGGTCTCCGGCATCCTGATGGCCAGTAGGACACCGATCGCGAGCACCGCGGTCGTCAGGGCGAATCCGGTGGAGTAGCCGGCCGCCGGTGTGGAGCCCCATCCCCCGCTGTCGACCAGCGCCGAGGCCGCAAGCGGACCGATCATCGCCCCCACATCGAGCGACATCTGGTAGAACGCGACGGCACCGCCACTTCGGGCCGGCGCGACGTCGGCGACGATGGCCGCCGGAGCCACTGCGAGCATGCCGGTACCGACTCCGGACACGGCCATCGCGATCAGGAACAGCGTGAGGTCGGCGGGCGCGATGAGGATCGCCATGCCGACGGTCGCCGACGTCGTTCCCAGGATCATCAGCGGCTTACGGCCCACCCGGTCGGCCCAGCGCCCGGACGGGAACAGCGCTGCCGCGTTGGCCACGGCGAAGACTCCGAGCCCGATGCCGGTCCACGCCGTACCGAGATCCAGCGCCTCACCGACGAACAACGGAATGAGTGAGAAGCGCACCCCGAAGGCCAGCCATCCCGTCCCGAGGCTGGCCCCGATCGCCGCCCGGTAGGCCGGGATTCTCAGCATCGATCCGATGCTCGACGGGCCGGGTGCGCCGTCGTCGTTCGGATCAGGTACGTACACCGGCGGCGGCAGACGCCGAAAGGCCACCAGCGCGACGAGTGTTGCGACGACCAGCAGCGCGCCATAGATGAAGAAGGGCAACCGCAGCGAGAGTGCAGCAAGCGGTCCGCCGACCACTGGCCCCGCGATTCCACCGACCAGAAAGCCACCGAAGAACACGCTGTTGGCCCGGCCACGGACCTGCGGCGGCGAAGTCCGGATCAGCAGGACGACTGCCGATACGGTGAACATCGCCGATCCCAGTCCGCCGAGCCCTCGCAGGATGAGCAGCTGCGGGTAACTCTGCGCGAACCCGGCCGCCCCACTGGTCACGGCCGCCAGGCCGATTCCGGTCACCAGTACTCGGGTCTCACCGAATCGGTCGACGAGCCGGCCGGAGAACAGCGCGGACACGATCCGCATCCCGGCGAAGGCGGTGACCACCAGTGCGGCCAAGGTGCGACTGACTCCGAACTCGAGCGCGAAGTCCGGGATGGCGGGGGCCACGATGCCGTATCCGATCGCCACGCAGGCGGCCACCAGCCCAAGGATCCAGGCTTCCCGAGGGAGCTTCGGGGGGCTCGCCGGTGGGTCGCCGGCGGTCGGGTCAGCGCCTGGACTCACTCAAGCAGCATGCCCGTCGGTGTCACGAACGCGCGCCGAGCCCCCTGGCGGCCAGGTACGAGACGAGACCGGCCGGATTGCGGCTCTGCCCCAGCACCTCCCCGGGACCGGTGAACTCGAAGACCAGTCCCTCCCCGCTCTTGAGTGCGGTCATGGTCGATCCGCCCATCCGGCGGGTGGAGACTCCGATCCCGTCGGTGTAGGCCACCAGGTGTCCGGTGTCGAGGACCAGCCGCTCACCCTGACCGAGCCGGTGGACGTCGAGGGCACCGAAGCAGGAGACCAGCAGTTGCCCATGACCGGTGGCCCGCATCAGGAACCCGCCCTCACCGCCGATCAGGTTGCCGAACCCACCCCATTTGGTATCGATGGAGACGCTCCACTCGCTGGTCAGCCAGCAGCCCTTGGACAGGTTCCAGGACCGCTCCGGGGACGCGGTCAACACCACGACATCACCGGGCAGGTTCGGTGCAACGTCGACCCACCCGCCGTACGGTCCGGCGGTGTAGGTCGTGATGAACAGGGACTCCCCGCCCAGTGCCCCACGAGCCAAGGACTTCATCAGCCCGCCCTGCAGCTGTGCCTGGACGGTCATGTCCGGCGACATGGCTGCCATCGCGCCGGCCTCGACCTGGGCCGGTTCACCGGGGGCCAACGAGACCCTGGCGACCGCGAAGCTGGGGTTGTGTCGGATTGCCACTTGCATGGTCGCCGCCTGATCTGAGCTGTGCCCGGATCGAAGAAGCTCCGGGATCGGGATACTGGCCGGGTGAATCCTAGGGTCGAATCAGTCGCCCGCCAGCTGCGCGATGCCGGTGTCGTCGGCGAGGTATGCGTCCTGGAGGCAGCGGCGCACACCGCAGCGCTGGCGGCCGAGCAGTTGGGCACCGAGGTCGGTGCGATCGCGAACAGCTTGATCTTCGATGCGGATGGATCCCCGCTGTTGGTGATGACCAGCGGCGCGCATCGCGTGGACACTGCCAAGGTGGCCGCCCTGCTCGGAATCGCCAGCTTGCGTCGTGCGGATCCCGAGTTCGTACGCAGGCACACCGGCCAAGCCATCGGCGGAGTGGCACCGGTCGGGCACCCGCAGCCGATCGGGACCCTGGTCGACATCGAACTGGCACGCTACGAGCAGATCTGGGCTGCGGCCGGTCATCCATCGACGGTGTTCCCGACCAGCTACGCCGAACTGCTCCGGATCACCTCCGGTACAGCAGCCGAGGTGGGCGAGTGATCGTGACTGAGGCGTCGCCTGACTGAGCCCAGCCGCGGGTGCCAGGTCAAAGGGCCGTCCAGCACCGTGCGTACTAGTACCTAAGTCCACTGGATGCTGCGACCGCCACGCCGCCATCGTTGCCGCCAGCACATCAGTGGCGGCCGAGAATCGCCCCACAGCAGGAGGGAAAGCGATGATCAGGCTCACCAGGACCCGCATGACGGCGATCGCCTTGGCCGCGTTCGTCAACACCGCCATCGCCAGTCCGGCCGCTGCGGGCGGCGGCGGCGGAGACGGCGTCACCAGAGAGGGCCCGTGCAGCGGCAGCAGCGACTGGGAGCTCCAAGCCAAGCCCCGCGACGGCGGTCTCGAGATCTAGTTCGAAGTCGACAGCAACATCAATGGTCAGCAGTTGCAGGTGCGGATCACCCGACAACGGCGTGCGGCTCTTCCAAGGCACCCGGACGACGGTGGCACCGAGCGGGTCCTTCGAGGTCAACATCAAAGCCCCTAACCGCAGCGGCCCTGACAAGATCGTCGGCCGGGCCACCAACTCGCTGACCGGCGAGACATGCATCGGGCGGGTCACGCACCCGTAGTCACCACCCCAGCCATCAGCTTGGTGGCGTGCTGCTGCACAAGCCGACGGGGTTTCCGGCCGGGTCGGTGAACTCGGCGTACCACCCGAACTCGTCGCTGATCAACGTCCGGGCGGTCATGACCGACCCGCCGGCCTCCTCGACTCTGGCCAAGTGCCCCTCGAGGTCTTCGACCAGGAAATAGCAGCGGATGCCCGACCGGCCCTGCGGCGGCGGATCGGCGCTCCGACCCAGGCTGCACACCAGTTTCCCGGTCACATCCACGCACATGACGAACTCGTCGAACGGCTGGAAGGTCCAGCCGAACACTCTGCCGTAGAATGCCTTACCCACGTCAAGGTCAGGGAGATAGATGTCCCACCAGGTCAGTCGGGTGGGCTCAAAGGACACATCTGTTGCCGCCCGCGTGTCGGCAGTCGTCATCTCGCTCATCGGTTTCTCCTCCGTCACAGGTCCAACACCGTCACCATGATGACGAACGAGTCCGACCGAAATCGACACCTCGTTGGTGGCGCAGACTGATGAGGTGACTTCGCCTCGCTCCGCATTCCTCCTACACGGTCGCGGGTGTGAATCCCCGGTCGCGACCGACACGAACTTTCCGATCAGCAGAGCGAGTTCGAAGAAGTCGGGATTGCCATGGAATCGGCCGAAACCGTTGCGCCCTACCGGGTTGTGTCGTTGTGTCGTC
This sequence comes from Geodermatophilaceae bacterium, assembly GCA_013811805.1. Classification (GTDB taxonomy): domain Bacteria; phylum Actinomycetota; class Actinomycetes; order Mycobacteriales; family Geodermatophilaceae; genus JACCQS01. The sequence goes on from JACCUM010000524.1 coordinate 4,518, forward strand.
TCCGGCGGCCATCGAGTGCGAATTGCACAGCACGCTGACCATGGGCGACTCGACCGTGATCTTCGGCCGGGTGCGGCTCGTGGCGATCAGCGAATCGGTGCTGCGTGACGGCCGGCCGGCGATCGACCTGCTGGCGCCGCTGTCCCGGCTCGGCGGTAGCAAGTGGGCATCCGTGGGCGCGGTCCGCCGGATCACGCGGCTGGGCTACGAGAAGTGGAACCAGCAACGCCCCACGGCACACCGAACCTGAGTTCTCCGAGCTCTTCCAGCAGCATTCGCTCACAACCTTTGCGGAGCTAGGCTCGATGGGTGTCTTGTCCCGCTGACTCGGAACAGCCGTCCCCCCAGTGACCCAGCTCCAGCCCGCGCGCATCCAGCGCCTCGACGCGGATCTGATGCGTGATCACCTGCGCGAGGCTCTGGAGATCTATGGCGCAGCGATGGGCTACCCGGCATCGGTCGTCGATGCTCGGTACGGCCACGCTGCCTCGCACACGACCCGGATGGGCTTCCAGGCGGTGGGTGCCTTCGACACCGAAGAAGTACTGATCGGCTTCGGGTACGGGTACACCACGCGCCCCGGACAGTGGTGGTATGACCAGGTCGCCGATGCGCTCGGCCGCAATCGCTCTCGGCAGTGGCTTCGGGACACCTTCGAATTGTGTGAGTTCCATGTTCGCCCGGACCAGCAGGGGATGGGGATCGGGCGGTGGCTGCTCGGTACCCTGCTCGACTCGGTCAGCCATTCCCGCGTCGTGCTGTCCACACCCGACAACGACACGCGGGCGTTCCGGCTGTACCGCTCTGAAGGGTTCGTGGACTTGCTCAGAGGTCACTATTTCCCCGGAGACGCCCGCCCGTTCGCGGTTCTGGGTCGAGCCCTGGCTCCGGAATAGCTGCGGGAGATCGATCCCTTGCGCTGCTCAGCCGACGGGCGAGGTCTCCCGCAGGTTCGCCCAGATCTCCCGCGTTGCCGTCGACCGGTTCAGCGTGATGAAGTGGATCCCCGGTGCACCCTCGTCGAGCAACCGCTGGCACAGCTCGCTGGCCTGGATAATCCCTTGGGCGCGGACGGCGTCTTTGTCTTCAGCGATCGTCTCGAAAGTCCGGGCGAGACCAAGTGGAAAAGGCGCCCCCGAAAGTTTCGGAGCGCGCTCGATGGTGCTCATCGAGGTCACCGGCATGATGCCCGGGATGATCGGGACCTCGCAGCCCAGCGCCGCGACCCGGTCCCGCAGCCGGAGGTAGTCCTCGGCATCGAAGAACATCTGGGTGATCGCGAAATCGGCGCCGGCCCGCACCTTCTCGACGAAGTAACGGGCGTCGCCCTCGATGTCGGCCGAGCGTGGGTGCTTGTACGGAAAGGCGGCCACGCCTACACAGAACTCCCCCGCACGACGAACCATAGTCACCAACTCGGCGGCGAACTCGATGCCGTCCGGATGCTTGACCCACTCAGCGCTCGGGTCACCGGGCGGATCACCTCGGATGGCAAGAATGTTCCGCACCCCCGCAGCCGCGAACCGGCCGACGACGTTGCGCAGTTCGGCGACGCTGTGGTTGACCGCCGTGAGGTGTGCCATCGGCAGCATCGTGGTCTGCGTGGCGATCCGCTCGGTCACCCGTACGGTGCCTTCTCGGGTGGTGCCGCCCGCGCCGTAGGTGACCGACACGAACGAGGGCCGCAGTCGTTCCAGGTCGCGCAGCGTCCGCCAGAGCACCGCCTCGGAAGCTTGGTCCTTCGGCGGAAAGAACTCGAAGGAGAAGGTTACAACGCCTGCGGCGAGCCGATCACGCACCGTTGCAGACATGGCCCAAGGCTAACCGAGAGGGCGCAGGGACCGTCCGAGCGACTCGTGGCCGATACTGCGCAGTCGTGACCTCGCCACCGAGCCCTCGACCGGCCGATCTGCTGGACCGGAACTCCCTTCGCGAACGCGTCGAGATCGAACTGGCCGCCTTTCTAGACCGGCGGCTGGCCGACCTGGGCGCCATCGACGCCGATCTGATTCCGGTCGGGGAGGCGATCTGTGACCTGGTTCTGCAAGGCGGCAAGCGGTTACGCCCGGCCTTCACCTACTGGGGCTGGCGTGGCGCGCTCGATGCCGTCTCCTACGACGGATCGACTGTCCAGGACGCCGCGGCGGAGCGGGACGACGACACGGTGGTACGAGCGGCCGCCTCCCTGGAGTTGGTTCAGGCCGGTGCGCTGATCCATGACGACGTGATGGACCGGGCCAGCACTCGCCGGGGCCAGCCGGCACTTCATGTGCGCTTCGCCGAGTTACATACCGAGAACCGCTGGGCCGGTCCGGCTGCCGGATTCGGCCAGGGTGTGGCCATCATCGCCGGTGACATCGCCCTGACCTGGGCACAGGAGATGCTCCGTACCGCCGGACTCGACCAGGCCGCGCTGGCCAGGGTTGCCCCCGCGTATGACGCGATGCGCATCGAAGTGATGGCCGGGCAGTATCTCGATCTACGCGGGCAAGTTGATGCGCGTCGTCCCGACGAGGAGGCGCTGGCCGCGGCATGGCGCACGGCCCGGTACAAGGCGGCCTCCTACACCGTGCAGCGCCCCCTGCACATCGGGGCGCTCGTCGACGGCCCGCATGCTCCGGAAGGGCCGCTGCTCATGACCTACACGGAGTATGGGTTCGCCCTCGGCGAGGCCTTTCAGCTGCGCGACGACGTTCTGGGGGTCTTCGGTGACCCCGAGCAGACCGGGAAGCCCGCGGGCGACGATCTGCGCGAGGGGAAGCAGACCCTCCTGGTGATCCTGGCCCGCAAACGCGCCAGCGTGAACGCGCGGGACCTGTTCCAGCGGCTGATCGGTCGCCCCGACCTGTCCGGGCTGGACATCGATCAGCTCCGGATGGTCATCGAAGGATCCGGCGCGCTCGGCGAGGTCGAGGTGTTGATCGCCCAACGGGTCGAGGCCGCGCTGACCGCGCTGGCTCAAGGCCCGATCGGGGGCGAGCCTCGCGAGATTCTCGAGCAGCTGGCCACCACGTTGACCGCACGCGACCGCTGAACACCTAGAAAGCCATCGCTTGGGCGCGGCGGTTCACTTCATGGTGACGCTTCTCGTGCAAGGCCTCGATCGGCTTGCCAGGCAACGAGTCGTCCTCGGTGAACAACCACGTGACGGCCTCGGCATCGCTGTAGCCCCCGTCTCGTAGCACGGTCAGGACGCCGGCCAAGTGCGTGAGGATCCCCTCGTCGTCGAGAAAGGCGGCCGGTACGTGCGGCGTCCCGTCGTGTTCGACCGTGGCCAGCGCCCGGTCGCGGATGAGCTGGCGCACCCGGTTCACCCGGATTCCGAGCCGCTGGGCCACCTCCGGCAAGCTCAGCAGATCCATAAGCTCAGCCTATGGCCGACTCCCAACCCGCGGGCGCCGGACTCCCCGTCGCACCGCAGACCGGCGCCGATTTGGAAGTCCTTGCCCGCGGAGTGCTCCCACCCGAGGTCTACGACTACTACGCCGGCGGATCGGAGACCGAGGCCACCTTGCGCGAGGCGCCGCTGGCCTGGCACCGGTGGCGGCTTCGGCCGCGGATGCTCAGCGGGGTCGCCGCACCCGTGCTGGCCACGACCGTGCTCGGGACACCGGTGGCTAGCCCGATCGGCGTAGCGCCGTGGGCCCTGCAACGGATGGCCCACCCGGACGGGGAGCTGGCTACGGCGGCGGCCTGCGCACGTACCGGGAGCCTGATGACCGTGTCCACCGCCGCCACGACACCGCTGGACGAGGTGGCCGCGGTGGCACCGGAGTCCGCCAAGTGGTTTCAGCTCTACCGGGTACATGGCCCCGCCTACACCGACCATCTAGTGCGCCGTGCTGCAGCGGCCGGCTATCGCGCGCTGGTGCTCACCGTCGACCTTCCGATCCTGGGTCGTCGGCTGCGTGACCTCGCCAACGACTTCCAGCTCCCCGACGGCCTGGTGATGGCCAACCACCCCGATCAAGCCGATGCCGGTGAACCGGCCGATCCCGAGTTGCCTGCTCCGGCGGCAGGTGGCAGCGGCGTGTCGGTACGGAGGCTGAGCCAGGCGCTGGACTCCGCGGATGAGAACCCGCCGTGGACCTACGCCGACCTGGAGCGCTTCGCCGGCCTCACCGATCTCCCGGTCGTGGTCAAGGGCGTGTTGCGCGGCGACGATGCGCTGCGCTGCCTGGAAGCCGGCGCATCGGCGGTGTGGGTATCCACCCACGGCGGTCGACAGGTTGATCGCGCCGTTTCCAGCGCCGTGGCTCTGGTCGACGTGGTGTCGTCCGTTCGCGACCAGGCTGAGGTCTATGTCGACGGCGGAATCCGATCCGGCACCGACACACTGGTCGCCTTGGCGTTGGGTGCCCGCGCGGTCTTCTGTGGCCGTCCGGTCATCTGGGGCCTGGTCACCGGCGGTGCGGACGGGGTGGTGGGCGTTCTGTCGAGGCTAGGAACCGAACTCGCCCACTCGATGACCCTATGCGGCGTCGCCTCGGTCGAGCAGGTGCCAGGGGATCTGGTCACGAGCTGACCTAGCGAGTCGCGCGAACCGCCCGGTGGGTCGGCCGTAAACTGGCTGGTCGTGGAGACGACACTGCTGGACCCGGTGGTCGGTCTCGTGCTCGAGAAGCGTTACCGCGTCGAGCGCCGGCTGGCGCGCGGCGGCATGTCCACGGTCTACGAGGGCACCGATCTACGTCTGGACCGCCGTGTTGCGATCAAGGTGATGGCTGAGGCGCTGGCCACAGACCCGTCCTTCATCGCCAGTTTCAATCGCGAGGCCCGCTCTGCAGCAAGGCTTTCCCACCTCAATGTCGTTTCGGTCAGCGATCAGGGCGAGGACGACGGCTTCGTCTTCCTGGTCATGGAACTCGTGCGTGGGCAGACGCTGCGCGCGGTCATCCACGAGAACGGTCGACTCAGTCCCGAGCAGGCCTTCGCCGTGCTTGCCCCCACGCTGTCCGGCCTGTCGGCCGCGCACCGGACGGGGCTGATCCACCGGGATGTCAAGCCGGAGAACATTCTGCTGTCCCGGGATGGCGTGGTGAAGGTCGCCGATTTCGGCCTGGCCAGGGCGGTCGCAGGAACCGGTACGACGTCGGTGACCAACGGTGTCCTGCTCGGGACGGTCGCCTACCTCGCTCCCGAACAGATCGAACGCGGCACCGCCGATGCGCGCAGCGATGTGTACGCCGCCGGCATCGTGCTGTACGAGATGCTCACGGGCAAACCTCCGTATGCGGGTGACAGTGCACTGTCGGTGGCCTACCAGCACGTCAACAACGACGTTCCGCTGCCCTCCCACGCGGTGTCCGGAATTCCGAGCGAGATCGACGAGCTGGTCTCCTCGGCCACCCGGCGTGACCCGGCGGCGCGGCCACTGGATGCCGGCGCGTTCCT
>JACCUM010000537.1 GCA_013811805.1 Geodermatophilaceae bacterium
ACCCGCGGACGGCGACCAATGCCGGTTATCTCACCCACATCCTGGAGGTCGGCCACCTCTCGGTCCTCGAGCACGGTTCGGTGACGGTCTATCTCACCGGGATATCCCGTTCCCTGACCCACGAGCTGATCCGGCATCGACATTTCTCCTACAGCCAGCTCTCCCAGCGGTACGTGCCCGAACGCGACGCGGCCTTCGTCGAGCCCGAGGTCATCGGGTCCGACCCTGGCCTGCACGAGAAGTTCATGGCCGCCAGTGACGCCGCGCTGAGCGCGTACACCGAACTCCTCGAGGGACTCGAGAAGAAGTTCGCTGACGTTGAGAACGCCACGTTGCGGCGCAAACAGGCGCGGCAGGCAGCCCGCGCCGTCCTGCCGAATGCGACCGAGACGCGCATCGTGGTCACCGGGAACTACCGCGCCTGGCGACACTTCATCGCGATGCGGGCCAGCGAGCACGCCGATGTCGAGATCCGGGAACTGGCGATCGCCTGCCTGCGCGAACTCCGGGGGGTGGCCGGCAACGTCTTCGCCGACTTCCGGATCAGCGAACTTCCCGACGGCACCGAGGTTGCGGCCAGCCCGTACGTGTCAGAGGGGTAGCTCGGTCGCAGCCGGCGGTACCGTGGGGGTCATGACCGCTGATCTGGCTCGGCCCTTCGGTCGAGTGCTCACTGCGATGGTGACCCCCTTCGCCCAAGACGCCAGCCTCGACCTGGATGGTGCGGTACGGCTTGCCACCCACCTCGTTGACGAGGACCGGCACGACGGCCTGGTGCTCAGCGGCACGACCGGGGAATCAGCCACGACCTCCGACGCGGAGAAGGAGTCGCTACTGCGCGCGGTCATCGAGGCGGTCGGGGACCGGGCGGTGATCGTGGCCGGCGTCGGCACCAACGACACGGCGCACAGCATTCACCTGGCCGAGCAAGCGGCCAAGGCCGGCGCGCACGGCCTGTTGGTGGTCACGCCGTACTACAACAAGCCGCCGCAGCCGGCCCTGCTGGCACATTTCAGCGCAGTGGCCGGTTCGACCGATCTGCCGGTGATCCTGTACGACATTCCTGGCCGCACCGGGACCGCGATCGACACCGAGACGCTGGTCGCGGCCGGCAAGCATCAGCAGATCGTGGCGGTCAAGGATGCCAAGGGCGACCTTTTCGCCGCCTCGGAGGTGATGTCACGCAGCGGTCTTGCTTACTACTCGGGCGACGACGCGCTCAACCTGGCCTGGCTTGCCCATGGAGCCAGTGGAGTGATCAGCGTGGTGGGACACGGGTTCGGCGCGTTCCTTGCCCAGATGGTCGAGGCTGTCGACGGGGGAGACCTGGTGCGTGCCAGGGAGATGCATGCTCAGCTCATTCCCGCCGTGCAGACCATCATGTCGCGGGAGAGCCAAGGTGCCATCCGCGCCAAGGCCGTCGCACAGTTGCTCGGCCTGATTGATTCCCGCCGGGTCCGAGGGCCGTTGCTGGACGCCTCCGAGGAAGAGGTGGCACTGGTGCGGGATGTGCTGGTCGCCGCCGGCGTCCTGCACTGATTCGGCTAGGTCAGCCAGCGCCCGGCCGTCTGTGCCGCCGCGGGCGGACTCACACGTCGACGAGTAGCGTTCTGATCCGATGAGCACCCTTGCCGAGGCCCCGCGCCGCGACCTTCCTGCCCCTCCGCCGCTTCCTTCCGGTGCACTCCGGGTCTTTCCGCTGGGCGGTCTGGGTGCGATCGGGCGCAACATGACCGTCTTCGAGTTCGGCGGGAAGCTGTTGGTCGTCGATTGTGGCGTGCTCTTTCCGGAAAGCGATCAACCCGGCATCGATCTGATCCTCCCGGACTTCGCCAGCATCGAGCACCGCCTCGACGACATCGTCGCCGTCATACTCACCCACGGGCACGAGGACCACATCGGGGCGATCCCGTACCTGCTCCGTCTGCGCGAGGATGTCCCGCTCGTGGGATCCCGGCTGACATTGGCCCTGATCGAGGCGAAACTGCGCGAGCACCGGATCAAGCCGGTCACCGAACTGGTGGCCGAGGAGGAGATCCGGACCTACGGGCCCTTCGAGTGCGAGTTCATCGCGGTGAACCACTCGATCCCGGACGCCCTGGCCGTGGCCATCCGTACGCCGGCCGGACTGGTCGTGCACACCGGTGACTTCAAGATGGACCAACTGCCCCTCGACGGCCGGCTGACCGACCTCGGCACCTTCGCCCGGCTGAGCGAACAGGGAATCGACCTGCTGTTGTCGGACTCCACGAACGCGGAGATCCCGGGCTTCGTCACCGCCGAACGCGACATCGGACCGGTGCTCGAAGACGTGATCGGCCGGGCCCAACAGCGGGTGATCGTTGCCTGTTTCGCCTCGCACGTACACCGTGTCCAGCAGGTTCTCGATGCCGCGGACAAACACGGGCGCAAAGTCACCTTCGTCGGCCGCTCGATGGTTCGCAACATGGGCGTCGCGCGAGATCTGGGGCTCCTGCACATCCCTCGTGACCTGATGGTGGACATGGACGCGGCGGCCGCCCTGGCGCCCGAGCGGGTGGTCTTCGTCAGCACCGGATCCCAGGGCGAGCCGATGTCGGCGCTGTCCCGGATGGCTGGTGGAAGCCACCACCAGGTCAACGTCGTCGCCGGGGACACGGTGATCCTGGCCTCCAGCATGATTCCGGGCAACGAGACCGGCATCTTCAAAATCATCAATGCTCTGTCCCGGGTGGGCGTCGTCGTCGTCTACAAGGACGTCGCCAAGGTCCACGTCTCCGGGCACGCACCGGCTGGCGAGCTCACCTTGTTGCTCAACACCGCGCGCCCGCGGCATCTGATGCCGGTCCACGGGGAATGGCGCCACCTCCGAGCCCACGGCAAGATCGCCGAGCGCACCGGCATCCCGCCCGAGCGGATCCTGCTCGTCGAGGACGGCGTCGTGGTCGATCTCGTCGACGGCGTCGCGAGGGTGACCGGCCGGGTGCCCTGTGGCCACGTGTACGTCGACGGCAACGCGGTGGGTGACGTGGGGGATGAGTCACTGCAGCACCGCCGGATTCTCGGCGAGGAGGGATTCGTCGCGGTCACCATCGTCGTCGAGTTCTCGACCGGAACCATCGTCCGGCCGATCCACATCTCGGCTCGCGGGTTCTCCGATGCCGAGGCGCCCTTCGCCGCGGTGGTGCCCATGCTCGAGACAGACCTCAAGTCGGCGCTGGCACGGGGAGACAGCGACAGCCATCGGCTCTCGCAGGTGATCCGCCGTACGGTCGGGAAGTGGGTCTCCGACACCTACCGGCGGCGACCGATGATCATCCCGACGGTACTCGAGGTCTGAGCGTGCGAATCGACGTCACGGACAACTCCGCCGCGCAGCGGTATGAGGCCCATGCCGACGGCCGGGAAGCCGGATACATCGACTACCGGGTCCGCGACGGTCGAATCACCCTGGTGCACACCGAGGTGCACGACGATTTCGAGGGCAAGGGTGTGGGCTCGACGTTGGTCAAAGGGGCCCTCGCGCAGGCGGCCGAGGCGGGTTTGGAACTTCTGCCGGTCTGCCCCTTCGTCGCGTCCTATGTCAAGCGGCATCCCGAGTACGTCGATTTCGTGCCCGCATCGGAACGGGCACGATTCGGGCTGCCCGAGACGCCAGGCCCCACCTAGCCGCGGTTCGGTTTAGCCGCCAGTGGTGTGCGAGGTCGTGGTCAACCCGGCGACAGGTGGTCGCGCTGGCGCCCGTGCAGCCGCCATGGTTCCTTGAGCATCGCCGAGACCATCGGGCTGGCCTCTCGCGGCTGCCAGGCGCGGTAGGCCTCCCCTCTCGGTCGTGGCCACTCGACGTCGAGATCAATCCGGGTACCGCAGGCGTTGGCGCCTGCCAGCACGGTGACGGCGCCTTCCAACACCCGTCGCTGAGTGCGCCGATCCCCTGGCATTCCGAAGGAGTGGCCGAAGGGAAACTCGACTCCCACGATGCGCGGAGCCAGCTGGGTCACTGCGAGGGCGGGCATCATCGTCACCACCACCGTGGGAATGCCTGCATTTTCGATTCGTCGCGCCAACACGGGCACGTTTCGGCAACACTCCGGTCAAGCGGGCGCCAGTATGAGTCCATCGGCACCTTGTGCCTGCAACTCCCGTACGACCGCCGGCGCGGTTTCGTCACGCCAGCGATCCAGCGCGTCATCGTGCCAGCCCTGGTAGCCCATGACGGAAACATGCTCGTCAACGGCGCTGCCGACCCAACCTTGCTCGACCAGGTCGGCCAACGCAGCGAGCGGCAAGGTGATGTTCGG
>JACCUM010000538.1 GCA_013811805.1 Geodermatophilaceae bacterium
CGAGCATGCTGACCTCGACGAAGTCGCCCGTCTCGTGGATCTCGTGGTCTCCACGATGCCGGGCCCTCGACTGGGCACGGCCCGATCGGGTGACGGCGAAGAACGCTTCGGCCGACTGGTGGACCGATCTGATGCGCACTTGTTGGTGGCGTGCCTCGCGGATGGCACCCCAGCCGGCGCGGCGATGCTCTCGGTGGATGCGGTGTCGATGGCTCTGGGTGGCTTGATCATGTCGGTGGTGCTGATCGTCGACGAGAGCGCGCGCCACCGCGGGGTGGGCCGCGAACTGGTCTCGGCGGTGGCCCGGTATGCCGACGAGGCGGGCGCCGACGCGGTGACGGTGTCGTTGCCGCCGGGCGATCGCGAGGCGCACAGGTTCTTCTCCCGGCTCGGATTCGTCCCGCTGGTGACCGACCGGATCGCTTCGGTGTCCCAACTGGTACGGGCCTTGGCGCCGAGTGAGATCGCCGCCGAGCGCCGGCAGAGTGTGCTGCTTCGGGCAAAGCGTCCGTTCAGCCGACGCAGCGCAGCCTTGAGCGATGCCCGGATGGCCGCAACCGTTCGGATGGACCGGCCCGTCGGAGCGCCGCTCAGCTTGCCGGTGGCCGATTCCTGACCAGACAGCGCAACCGCACGGTACAGAGCAGCCTGGCGTTGTCGTCGGTCAGCTCGATCTCGTGGCTGCTCAGCGTCGCACCCAGATGGATGTTCCGACAGATTGCGGTGATGGTGCCGTGGCGGGCCGCTCGGTGGTAGCTGGCGTTGAGTTCGATGCCGACGACCACTCGCCCGGGCCCGACCGACATCGCCGCAGAGAGGTTGATCCGAGCGCCTCGGCCAAGACGCAGTAAGCACCTCCGTGCACGATTCCGTAGGGCTGTCTCACCCCGGCCAAGGACGGTCCCGGCTTCGCCTGGCCGCTCTACTGGTTGCCTCGACGGGCATCCTGGCGACCAGCCGGTCGGGGTCCCAGTCGATGATCACGACGCCCATGGAGTCACACAACGGGCCCAGAGTCAGGCCGGCTATCCAGTCCGGCGGCTGATGCAAAGAGGACGACGAGGCTGTCACACCGCGACCCTAGAGTGGGCCCCGTGAGTGCGATCAGCCAGAGCGCAGCTGTCCAGAGTGCCCCGGGGCAGCCGTCGGTCGACGAGGAACAGGCGGCCGTACCGGCGCAACCAGCCCGAGTGCTGCTCGTGGACGGCCATTCGATGGCCTACCGGGCGTTCTACTCCCATCCGGTCGAGAACTTCTCCACCACGACGGGACAGCCGACCAACGCGGTGTACGGCTTCACCTCGATGATGATCAAGGTGCTCACCGACGAGGCGCCGACGCACATCGCGGTTGCCTTCGACGTGTCCCGCACCACGTTTCGCAGCGAGATCTATGCCGACTACAAGGCCAACCGCACCAAGACTCCGGACGACTTCCGGGGACAGGTCAGCTTGATCAAGGAAGTCCTCGCGGCGCTGAGGATCCCGGCCATCGAGGTGGACGGGTACGAAGCCGACGACGTGATCGCCACACTGGCCACCGAGGCGACCGAGGTGGGGATGCAGGTTCTGATCTGCACCGGGGACCGCGATGCCCTACAACTGGTCAACCCGCTGGTGACGGTCCTCTACCCGCACCGAGGGGTCACTGGCATGACCCGCTTCGACCCGGCCGAGGTCGAGGCGAAGTACGGGCTCACGCCCGCGCAGTATCCGGATTTCGCCGCCCTACGCGGGGATCCCTCGGACAACCTGCCGGGTATTCCCGGCGTGGGGGAGAAGACCGCGGCCAAGTGGATCCGGGAGTTCGGCAGCCTGCAAGCGCTGGTCGATCGGGTCGACGAGGTCAAGGGAAAGGCCGGTGACGCGCTGCGTGACCACCTTGGCTCCGTGCTGCAGAACAGTCAGCTCACCAAACTGGTCCAAGACGTGCCGCTGAGTCAGCGCCCCGAGGATCTGCGGTGGACCAGCTGGGATCGCGAGCAGGTCCACCAGCTCTTCGACAATTTGCAGTTCCGGGTCCTGCGCGATCGGTTGTTCACCGATCTCAGTGCCGACGAGCTAGCGACCGAGGGTGGGTTCGAGGTCACGGTCGACGAGATCGCTCCGGGTGGGCTGGACCAGTGGCTGGCCGAACACGGCCACGGTCCGCACCCGACGGGCATCGCGGCCTACGGCACGTGGGGTCGCGGCACCGGGAACCTCGAGGCGCTGGCACTGTCCACTGTGGCCGGTCGGGGCACGTGGATCCAGCTCGATGACTTGACCGCCGAGGACGAGAACTCTCTGGCACAGTGGTTGTCAGACCCGCTGGCCGGCAAGGCGATTCACGACCTCAAAGGTCCGCTGCTGGCCGCCTGGGCGCATGGCCTGGAACTCGCCGGCATCAGCACCGACACGATCCTGGCCGCGTATGTCGCGATGCCGGGGCAGCGCTCCTTCGATCTGACCGACTTGGTGATGCGGTATCTCAAGCGCGATCTGACACCGGCTGCAGGTGATACTGGTCAGCTGACCCTGGACGGTGGCCAAGAGGCTGCCGAGACCGAGCGCGCCGAACAGGGCGTGCGTACGGCGATGGCGGTCTCGGAGCTGGCCACGTCATTGGGGGGCTGGCTGGCCGGGCGGGGCGGCAGCCGGCTCCTGACCGAGATGGAGCTACCGCTGGCGCGGGTGCTGGCCCGCATGGAGGCGGCCGGCATCGCGATCGATCTCGACCAGCTGACTGCGCTGCAGCGCGAGTTCGCCGACGCAGTGGCCGATGCTGCCCAGGATGCCTATGCCGTGATCGGACAACAGATCAACCTCGGGTCACCCAAGCAGTTGCAGATCGTGCTCTTCGACGACCTCGGACTGCCCAAGACCAAGCGGATCAAGACCGGCTACACCACCGACGCCGAGTCATTGACCACGTTGCTGGAGCAGACCGGGCACCCCTTCCTCGAACACCTGATGCGCCACCGGGACGTGACGCGGCTGCGGACGGTGATCGATGGGCTGATCCCGATGGTGGACGCGGTGGGGCGGATCCACACCACCTTCCAGCAGACCGTCGCGGCCACCGGGCGGTTGTCCTCGGCCGATCCCAACCTGCAGAACATCCCGATTCGTACGGCCGAGGGACGCCGGATCCGGCAGACCTTCGTGGTGGGTCGTGGGTATGAATCGTTGATGACTGCGGACTACAGCCAGATCGAGATGCGGATCATGGCGCACCTGTCCGAGGACGCAGGCCTGATCGAGGCCTTCGAGTCCCGAGAAGACCTGCACTCGTTCGTCGCCTCCCGGGCTTTCGCCATCCCAGTAGCTGCGGTGGACCCCGAGATGCGCCGCCGCATCAAGGCGATGAGCTACGGCTTGGCCTACGGGTTGTCGGCCTACGGACTGTCCCAGCAACTCCGGATCACCCCGGAGGAGGCGCGGGCGCACATGGAGGCATATTTCGAACGCTTCGGTGGAGTGCGGGACTACCTGCACGATGTCGTCGACCAGGCGCGGATGACCGGCTACACCGAGACGATCTTCGGTCGCCGCCGTTACCTGCCCGACCTGACCAGCGACAACCGGCAGCGCCGGGAGATGGCTGAACGCATGGCCCTCAACGCACCGATCCAGGGCTCGGCTGCCGACATCATCAAGGTGGCAATGCTCGGCGTCGACTCGGCGCTGACCGAGGCGGGTTTGCAGTCCCGCATGCTGTTGCAGGTCCACGACGAATTGGTTCTGGAGATCGCGCCCGGTGAGCAGGACACCGTGCAGTCCTTGGTGTGTGCGCAGATGGGCGCAGCGGCCGAGCTGTCGGTTCCGTTGGAGGTTTCGGTCGGGTTCGGCGCCAGTTGGGACGCCGCTGCACATTGACCCGCGGCGCCTCTGATTCGCTGCCGGGTCAGGCGGGCGGCAGGGTCGCGCAGAAGATGGCGGTGCCAGGCACCAACGCCGCCCGGTCGGCTGACCAGTACCCCCACACCACGTCGCGTCCGGGCTGCCACACCGGTTCGACGACGTCGTCCAAGACAAAACCTGCGCCGACGAGCAGCCGAATCCAGTCACCCATCGTGCGATGGTGCTCGACGTACATCGGCCGACCCTGCTCGTCGAGTTCCAGGTACGGGCGGCGATCGAAGTAGGAACCGGTCACCCGCAGCTGCGCCGGATCGGGATCGTCGGGAAATACCCAATGGAAGGGATGGGTCACCGAGAACACGAACCTGCCGGCCGGCCGCAGCACCCTAGCCACCTCGGCCAGCGCCGTACCCGCGTCGGCCACGAACGGGAAGCCGCCGAAGGCACTGCAGGCGACGTCGAAACTCCGTGCGGCGAAGGGCAACGCCGTCGCATCGCCCTGCACCAGGGGCAGGTGGATGCCGGTCTGCGAAGCGCGTACGGCGGCCTCGGTCAGCATTCCCTCGGACAGATCCATACCCACCGGATCAGCGGCCTGAGAGACCAGCCAACGGGCGCAGGGCGCCGAACCACACCCCACTTCGAGGACTCGGCGACCGGCCACGTCCCCGAGCAGCCGGGCTTCGGATTCGCGCAGCCCCTCGGGGCACCAGAGGAAGTCGACCACGCCCAGGTCCTGGCCGTGCTCGGTGAGATAGGCCGGAGCTGCGGAGTTCCACCAGCGGCGGTTGGCCGATCGGGTCGCCTCGGCACCGGCGGCACCCCGCGCGACATCGTCGGCCCGTGGATAGCCGTCGGAATCGAGGGGCAGGTTCATCTGCGCGAGCATCGCAGGCACCCCGACGACCGCTCTGCGCCCATGCGCATCCAACCGGTACGATGGAAGAGCGCTGCGGCCGTGTGCTGTCCGGCTTGCTGTCCAGCGTTCCCTATCTCTGCTTTCCATCCGCCCTCGACGCCTGTCCGGAGTTCGCCTACCTCATGACCGCCCCCACCACGACTGCTCGGCCTCAGATCGCCATCAACGACATCGGCTCCGCCGAAGACTTCATGGCCGCCATCGACGCGACGATCAAGTATTTCAACGACGGGGACATCGTCGAAGGGATCATCGTCAAGGTCGATCGGGACGAGGTCCTGCTTGACATCGGGTACAAGACCGAGGGCGTCATCCCCTCTCGTGAGCTGTCCATCAAGCACGACGTCGACCCCAATGAGGTCGTCTCGGTCGGCGACGAGGTCGAAGCGCTGGTCCTGCAGAAAGAGGACAAAGAGGGACGGCTGATCCTGTCCAAGAAGCGGGCGCAGTACGAGCGCGCTTGGGGCACGATCGAGGCCAAGAAGGAAGCCGATGAGGTCGTCACCGGCACGGTCATCGAGGTCGTCAAGGGTGGCCTCATCTTGGACATCGGGCTGCGGGGGTTCCTGCCGGCGTCGCTGGTGGAGATGCGCCGGGTCCGCGACCTGCAGCCCTACGTCGGCCGCGAGCTCGAGGCGAAGATCATCGAGCTGGACAAGAACCGCAACAACGTCGTGCTGTCCCGTCGGCAGTGGCT
>JACCUM010000539.1 GCA_013811805.1 Geodermatophilaceae bacterium
CGCCCAGTCCTGCGCACAAGGCACTGAGCAAGCGGCTCGCCAGCCGGCACGCCGTCACCGCCCAGGTCGCCGACAAGGCCGTCAAGGCGAGCATGGCAGCAGTGGGATTATTGCCCACGCCAACGGGCAAGGGGGAGAGCCTGGAGGGCATCACCGCCAGGGCCCTCACCGAGTACTTCAACTGCACGATTTACAGCTACGAGCCCGACAGCATCCTCTGCATTGGCGGTTACGTCCACTCGGGCTACTGCAACTCGGCGAAGTGGCACCGAGAAGACGACAGACCCACCGGCGCCTGTCCGAACTGGTACCTCGGATCGCTCCAGACCCGGTGCAACGGTCGCGCCGCCTGGCGATGGGCCTACGCCGGCGTGACGTACCGATGTGCCGACGGCGAGATGTGGTATAAGGCGTGCGGCGCAGCGAACTTCACCCACCATTACACCATCTGCGCCGCTCGGCTCTGAGCGTCCAACAATGAGCGACCCAACGGTTCGGACGACCCACCGACGCCTTCGTCGGTGGGCCACGCATCCGGTGGCACCGGCGGTGGGTGTCGCCCTGGCTGCCGCGGTCCTCGTCGGGGTGCTGGCCGCAGGAGGCGAAGAGCCCGCGGTGGTCATCGGGTGGGTCCTGCTGTCGCTCGCAGCCGGCTACGCGGTCTCCGGTTCTCCTTGAAGCTTCAACTCAGCGGAACTGCTGAACTCGTCGGTCTGGCGAGGCCCCGCTCTAAAACTCTTCACCACCGGCCTGCTGGCTGGCGGCGTCTCCACCGGCCTGCTGGCCGTCGTCGTCGGTTCGCTGTTGCGCCCCCTGGCCCCGGAAGGCGTCCGGTCCCTCCTGTTGGTGGGGGCCGCGATCGTCATCCTGGTCACTGAGATGGGCTGGCGCCGGCTGGCTCTGCCCCAGAACCGCCGACAGGTGCCGGTCTGGATCGTCCGGGACGGAAGCCGGGGCGGTGCGCTCCAGTTCGGCTACGAGCTGGGCACCGGGCTCCGGACGTACGTGCCCAGCTCGTTTCCCCACCTGGCCCTGGTCGCCGTCCTGCTGCAGGCCAGCTGGGCGCAGGGCCTGGTCGCCGGCATGGCCTTCGGCTCGGGACGGGCCGCGATGACCCTGGCTCGCCATTACCACGGGGACACCGACGAGTGGGACAGGGGCCTGGTGAGGCACAGGAGACCCGTGCGCGTCCTCTTGGGTGTCTCCGCGGCGGTGGCGGTCTACACGCTGGTGCGAGCGCCGCTCGGCCTTATCTGAGTCGCCAGTCGTCCTCACCGCTTCGCGGCGCGACGGGTTCGCTCGGGGTCGGGGTGGGAGTGAGGGCCGCCGATCTGTCAACCTTGGCAGGCTGAGCAGAGAGCGAAATGCCGTCGGTGACTTCGCTCCGACGAGAACCGCTCCAGGAAGCGCGAGAAACCCGGCTCGTAGGGCGCAGTCCCCTGACCCAGTCTGATCATCCAGGCGGTCGGGATGGGACGCCGCGACGCGGTGCGGCTCATGGTCACCCTGGGCGTCGACGGGAACGTCCGCCGCCGGGTCACCGGGTCACCCCGCTGCACGAGGCAGCCGGCGACGGCGACCTCGCCATGGTCAAGCCGCTCCTCGAACTCTGCGCCGACCCGACGCAGCCGGACGGCGAACACCACTCCACCCCGCTGGGATGGGCCGAGTACGGCCACCAGCAGCAGGTAGTCAACTGCCTCACCAGCCGCCCGGCATGACCCACGCACGGGAGAACGCTGGTCAGGTGGACGCTCACCATCAAGCGCGTCTGGAGCAGAACCCCGGTGAGAGTCCGTTCAGCCCACGAGCGGCCACGGTGGGAAGGTTAGCCATTGTCTACGACCACCGGGCTCGACAGGAGTAGTGGGACGTCCTACCATCTGCCCGGCGGATCGGTTACCGTCCTTACCATGAGCGCCGAGCCACACTTCACCCGCCTGCCCCACTCGCACCCGGCGACCCCGCAGCGCAGGGCAGAGATCCTGGCGGCGCCCGGCTTCGGGAACTACTTCACCGACCACATGGTCGAGGTCCGCTGGACCGACGGCCGCGGCTGGCACGACCCGGAGATCGGCCCGTACCGACCGCTGACCCTCGACCCCGCCGCGAGGGTGCTGCACTACGGTCAGG
>JACCUM010000003.1 GCA_013811805.1 Geodermatophilaceae bacterium
CTAGGTGATCTTCGAAGTCGGCAGGCACCTGCACTCGCCCAATTTCAAGTCCCTCCGGCGCGAGGTCAGTGGTCATCGGCAGACCGTGAACCGTTGCAGCACAACCGGTGAACAGGCCGACTCCCCCTTTGCGGGAGACGATGCCGGTCTTTCGGGTCGCGGCAAGAGGACGTAGCGCCGCAGCACCCCGGCGTGCACGGTGATGTTGTTCACGCCCTGCTCGAACTGCTCGTCCAGCGTGTCGGGTGGGCCCGACGACGCTCCATCGTGGCTGCTGAACGCGACCGACCGGGAACGGGGCTGGCAGATCGGCAAGGAGTCCGCCAACAGGTCCGGGCGGCAGTCCGACGACGCAGCGGCAGGGGTCCGAGAGATCAGCGACAAAGCGGCCGACCTGCTGGCCTGGTTGACCGGGAGGTCCACCGGCGAGGGCCTAGCTACGGACGGTGTCCTGCCCACCCCGCCGCACTGGATGTAGTCCGGCCGCCTACGGCAGTTCCGCGCTCGGGGACCCGGATGCCATCGAGGAAGTGCGCAACACAGCACCCTGTCGCTGTGGGTCATGCCGGTCGATGCTGGCCAGAAGCTGCTTGATCGGGAATGGCTTTGCCAGGTAGTCGTCAACGCCCAGCTGCGCGGCGCGGGTCCGATCGTCCCGATCGGTTCGCGCCGTCACCACGATGACGGGCATCTGGACGCCCTGCTCGCGCACCCGGCGGAGCACCTCGAGGCCATCCATGTCCGGCAGTCCCAGATCGAGCACCAAGACGTCATGCTCGGGCTCGGGGTTCAGTATCGCGTCCAGGGCGTCCTTGCCGACCCCTACGACGTCGACGGTGTGGTCCCCCCGCCTGAGACCCTTGGTCAGAAAGGCAGCGATGCGCTCTTCGTCTTCGACCAGCAATACCTTCACTGCGGCACCACTAACCAGAAGGTCGCGCCCGAACCGGGACGGTTGTCCAACCCTGCCGCACCACCGTGTGCGCGGGCGATCCCGAATACGATCGCGAGTCCGAGACCGTTGCCGGGCGTGGTGGAAGTACCCGTGCAGAATGGCAGGAACACCGACTCCACGTCTTTCGGTGAAACGCCGTCGCCGTGGTCAGTGACCTCGAACCGCCAGCGGTCGTCGACTGCGAGCGCCCGAAGTTCGATCTTGGTGTTGTAGGGCGTGTGCTGGGCGGCGTTCCTGAGCAGGTTGATCAAGGCCTGCGTCAGGCGTTGCGGGTCAGCCCTGAGGTGGCCTCCTGTCGGCCCGGACGTGACCTCCAGCCGGCCGGCCACCAGGGGTGCGGCTTTGGATGCGACGTCGGCGACGAGCAGATCGATGTCGATCGCTTCCCGTCGCAAGGACGCCGGATCCTCCATCCTGGTCAGGGTGTTCATGTCCTCGACGATGCGGGCCATCCGGTCGAGTTCGTCGATGACGAGTTCGACGGTTTCGCGCAGCTCCGCGGCGGTGGGATCGGAATCCAGCAGCTCCAGGTGCCCGCGACAGATCGTGATCGGCGTCCGGAGTTCATGCGAGGTCTCCCGGATGAACAACCTTTCTCGCTGGAAGGCCGCGTCCAGCCGGTCCAGCATCAGGTTGAGGGTCGAGGCGAGCACCCGGGCGTCGTCTTGGGCTGGGGGGAGGGACAGCCTGGTGGTCACGTCGCCGCTCTTGGAAATATCTTCCGCGGTACGCGCCATCTCGTGCATAGCGTCGCGTTCCTCGATGCTGCGCAGCCAACCGCGGTAGGCGAAGAAGGTCAGCACGAGCGGCACTGCGAGGAGCAGCAGGCCGAGCGGAGCAACGACCCACAGCAGCGCCCCCAGGATGCCGATGGCGAGATTGCCGACCCAGTGCAGGATGCCGGTTGGAACCAGGGCCACCTTCCAGAAGGACTCGTGCTCGATCAAGGAAATGATGGCGGCTATCAGGAGGTTGTTGACGGCCTGGAATGCGGCCATCGCCGCCGCCGCCGCCAGCCAGCCCACGGGCTCGGTGACAGCTGGCGAACCAAACGCCCCGTACACCAACAGCGCGGCGCTGATCCCCAGCAGGATTTGAGCGACATTGAAGGCGATCTTTACCGGCGGGAAGTGTTGCACCGCCTGGCCGACAACGATGGAAACCGCAAGGGCCGCGACGAGCACGCTGGGCGGGACGAGGAAAAGCGCCGCAGTCCACAGGGCATCTGTGACTACGTAGACAGTTCTTTCCGTGCGGTAGGGCAGCTCGAACTGGAAGAACTCACCCACGGCGACCGCGACGGCCAACCCGGCGAACAGGACGGCGTCGCGGCCGGTCCAGACCTGAATTTCCGGCAGCCGGACGGCCGTCACGGCTACGCCCGCGAGGCTGACCCCCGCGACAAGGACTCGGGCCGCAGCAGGCCAGCTGCGCCACTCGTTCACATCGAGGTCAGTTCCATGCCTCGGCCCGCCAGTACCGGGCTGTCCAGTTCCCCGGATTCAGGCCCGCTTCCTGCCAGGAACTGGCCGCCCAGCTCTGTTCATCCCAGCCCAGGCCAGCCCAGGCGCCCGGTGTCCACGGCGTGGCGCGCCACCCCGCCGACACGTTCGTGAATCGAGCCCAGGGCGAGTTCGGGTACGTGCTGGCGTTCCACGCACGGGCCGCCCAAGCGCCACTGTTGAAGGCATTGCCGAGGGCATCGATATCTCCGGAGACCTGCTCAGGGACACCATCGCCGTTGAAGTCGGTGTACGGCTTGGCATTATCCCGCGAGGAGTCGATGGACCCGGTACCGGTCGACCGCGCCAGCCCGACATTGGCAGGGTCGTTCACGAAGGCCCGGCTGCGCGCTGCCCCGACCGCGGCGGCGGCGTCCACGAGACCAGCCCCGGCCCCAGCCTGACCGACCATCGCGGGGTCAGTCGTCCCGAGGAGTGCGGCCTTGGCCTCGTTCGGCGTCATGCTCGGCGCGGCCTGGAACATCAGCGCCGCGACACCCGAGACGATGGCCGTCGCTTGCGAGGTCCCGTGTCCCTTGAAGTACTGGGTGCCGACCCTGGCCGCCGGGCGCATCTCATAGAGCGTGCTCCCAGCCGCAGCCTGGGACACGATGCTGATTCCCGGCGCGACCAGGTCCGGCTTATCGACGTTCTCTCCGGTTGGTCCTCGACTCGAGAACGGCGCGACCGTATCGTCCGCCGGATCAGCGGTTCCGACAGTGTCGGCGGCTCCGACAGTCACGACGAACGGGTCGTCTCCGGGCTTGTCGATGTTCTGTCCGCCCTCTCCCCGGTTGCCGGCCGCCACGACAACCAGGATGCCGGCGTGCCACAGCCGCTGCACCGCGTGGTTGAGCGGATCGAGTTCGTGTTTCTGGGTGGAGTCGGTGCCGAAGGACAGGTTCAGTACCCGGATTCCGTAACGGCTCGCGTTGTTGTGGATCCATTCGAGAGCGCCGAGCACCTCGGAGACATCGGTCGCGCCGTTCCACTCCGAGACCCGGACTGACACGATGTTCGCCCCGGTCGCCACGCCCGCCCACTGCCCGCCGGAGCGTTGGCCGTTACCCGCGACGAGTCCGGTCATGTGGGTGCCGTGGCCGAAGGTGTCGTAGCCGCCGCCGTCCGGAGTGAGGTCCACCCGGGCGCGGACCCGGTTGCCGAGATCCGGGTGGCGGGTGACACCGGTGTCGAGGACGGCGACGGTGACTCCCGCGCCGTTCGTCTCCTGCGGGATGGACGGTAGCCCGATGGCCGCCCGCCACACGGTGTTCGGTGGTAGCGGGTCGTACTGCTCCAGGTCGGCCTCGAAATCGCTCAGCGTCACCGAGCCGTCGGTCCAGAGTCCGGCGATGCCCGGCGTACGCCCCAGCATCGCCAGGGAGCTCGCTGGGATTGTGGCGGCGAAGCCGCCTATGAGGCCGAGTCGCCGGCCGATATCGCCGCCGGCCGCGGTGACCGCGCCCTCGGCAACGGAGGACTCCGGCGCGGTTTCGCTGACGATCACCGACACCATGTGAACCTCGCCAGCTGCCGACGCTGTCACCGCGGCCGGTGTGATCACCGATGCGGTGAGGGCGAGTGCAGTCACGAACAGCGCGGAGCGGCGCAGAGTCATACCACATTAATCACACGGCGAGATAAGACCAGCATGAGGAATGGATGAGAGTCTTCTTAGTGTCCGCGCGAGCGACCCCCTGTCACAGGTGACGCAGCTCAGCGGGCGAGGGTGTCCACGGCTGCACCGAAGACCCGCGGGAGCGCGCGGCCACGGGAACGAGCGAGAGTCGGACGACCGGGATGCGGGTGATGGTGACCAATCCGCTGGTCAGCCACCGATATTCGCGGGTCAACGAGCGCCACCGCCTCGGATACTCTTGCGACCGCCCGGCGATGATGGACCGTACGGCTGCCTGGGCACACGCCAGACCGATTCTCAGTCCTCACCGGTGAGGGCGTCGACGCACCCGGCCGTGAACCGGCGACGAGACCTTCTGCCGCAACGGCCCCGCTCCTCGTGCGGAACTGCACGCTATCCGCGCGGCGACTCTCGTGCCGCCTCTGAAAACTGCGTCTGCAAGGCGGCAACAGTCCAGCAATCACGACGCTTCACGAGGTGTGCGATCGACACTAGAAGGCTGCCGTAGTAGCGGGCGCTGGCGACGGCCGCTCGGTAGAGGATCCAGATGCCGACGATGGCGAGCCCGATCGCGCCGACGGTGTGTCCCCAGTGCTGGAGACCGAAGCGCAAGCCGGCGACGATAGCAACCAGGAGCAGGACGAACTGCATCGAACAGTAGAGGTCGAGGCGGCCGCGCTGCTCGTCACCTCATCCCAGACTGCTGGTGCGCCTTGCGGCGACCTGGTCTATTCGGCCAGTCGGATGAGGTTGGTGGGTGGGTCGGGGCGCTGCTCGGTGATTGAGGCGAAGCGCGAAGCCTTCGGTGGCCAATGCGAGTCCGATGCGGAGGATGAGGACAGCCGGGACCCCCCATAGCGACCACACCAGGCCGGCGACGATCGGTCCGGACATTTCTCCGAGATCTTCGGCGGCACTGAGCCGGGAGAGGGTTCGCGCGCGCCGTCGCGGGTCGTCATCGGCGACGTGGGCCATCAGGGCGCCCCAGGCGGGTCGGAAGGCGGCTTTCCCGACATCGTCTGCCGCCTTTCCGGCCAGCAGCCCGGCGTAGGTGGGCGAGACCAGCCAGATCACCGACGAAACGACGTTGCCGACGGCTCGCATGCACAGCACCAGTCGTCGGCTGTGGCGGTCGGAGATCCAGCCCCACAGCGGCCCCGACAGCGCTACCACCGCACCGACGGCATAGATCGACCCGGCGGCGGCCGGTGAGAGTCCGACGTACTCGACAGCCAGCACCGGCAGCAGGTTGGCCATCAGATATGCGGTGCCTGCGGTGAGGAACCCGAGGACGGCGTACGGACGCAGGGCTCGCTGCCGGTCGGCGGGTTCAGGGTCATCGGGCGCCCGAGGCGGGAGCCTCAGCCCCGCCACGGCTCGGCCGCGTAGCCGCCAGATCACCAAGCCGAACGGGAGCGCCGAGAGCGCGGCGGCGACCACGAAGACCGGCGGGTAAGCCCCGAGCAGCAGGGTGAGCAACAGTCCGGCTGCGAACCGTCCGCCGGACCCGGCGACCGTCTTGGCGGTCTGGTACCAGGCGAACCGCTGCGCCACCGCAGCCTTGCCGCCGAGCCCGGCCAAGACCGTGGCGGCAGCCGGGTCGCGCAAGGCGATCGCGACGCCATGCAGCCCTCTCACGGCGAACAGTTGCCACGGTGCCACTGCGAAGACGAGCAGCAGTAGCGCGGCAGTACGCAGGGCGACGGCGGTGACGTATGCGGAGCGCACCCCGAAGCGGTCGACCACCCAGCCCATGCCGGGCTTGAGCACGACCGCAACGGCCAGGTTGGTCGAGAGCAGGACTCCGATCGCGGAGAGCGACATGCCCAGCGAGTGGGCGTACAGCGGCAGCGCGAAGCTGATGATTCCGAAGGCAAGCCGGGACAGGAAGCCCTCGACCACGATGACGCCCAGCGGCGATCCGAGCCGACGTCCCGCGGCGAGGCGGTGCAGGGCCGTGGTCACGACGCCTGGGCCGCTGCGCCGCCGGCGTAGTCGACGTACTCGGCGTAGTCGGCGATGACCGCGGCGATCTTCGGGGCGGCGTCGGGCACACCCTTGTAGCCGGGGAAATAGTTCACGTCGACGACGACGGGGCCGTCGGGGCTCTCGACGATGTCGATACCGAACAGATCCAGACCGAAGGCCGCGCGTACCCCCTCGGCGGCGGCACGAACCGCACGGCTCACCGGGACCGATCGGCCAGGGCGGGTGAACGAGTCGGCGTCGAATCGCTTGCGGACGGCGAAGACGTGCTCGCCGGCGACGTAGACCTTCAGGTCCTCGCCCGGTCCGGGAACGTAGCGCTGCACCACTACGGGGGTACGCGGGGAAGGAAGGGCGCTGAGCTCTTCAGGCCTTCGGATGATGTGGACGCCGGTGCCGCGGTGACCGCGGTGAGGCTTGACCACGAGCGGGCCGTCATCGAGTAGGCCAGCGGCCTGGGTTAGGTCTCCGGTGACCCAGGTAGCGGCGGTGGGGACGCCGGCCGATCGCATCCGCCGGGACGCGGTGATCTTGTCCTGGGCGGCCAGGCACCCGAGGTAGGGGTTGAGCAGTCTGGCGCCCTGGTCGTGCAACACCCCGGCCAAGCTGAGCGCCAGCTCGGTGTGGGACTTGAGGACGTACAGGTCGGCGGCCGGCACGAAGGTGTCGGCGCGGTCAAGACGATCCTCAGGGATCCACCCGTCGACGACATGTCCGCGCCTCGACAGCCGCGCGTTGACCTCCCGTAGCACCGGGCTGGGAGCATCGGGGACCCGCCGGGTCAACAGGTACATGATCCTCATGACGCGAGCCGCCCCGCCGGGGCGTGGGAGTTGCTGCTCCAGGCCCACAGACGGTCCTCGAGAGACAGCATTAGGTTGCCGTCCTCCCAGCCGTCCATCAACCCCTGCCACTCGTTCTGGATGAGTCGGGCCAACGGGGAGGTCGGCGGCAGGTGTCCGATGCCGGAAAGCAGCCTCGCGACGCGCGACCGCCCCGACGCCGTTCCCTCGCGCGGTGCCACCACCGGCGGGTCACCGCCATCCTTGAAGCAGAGCGCGGCCGCGGCCGCCTGCGCCAGCCGGACCGGTGCCACCCCGGCGTGCTCGGCGAGTCTGGCAGCACCGAGGAGTCGATCGGAGGGACCGAGCTTTCGTGGGACGTCGCGCCCAACACGTGCCACGGTGTCGCCGAGCTCGGCGTTGCCGAACCGGTCGATTATCGCCTCGACCTCGGCGTCGTCGCCGGCCACGTGCGGCCCGTAGGCTGCCCGCAGACCCGCCTGGCCTTCGCGGACGGCGGCCCGCACCAATTGCGCGATCTCCGGGTCACGGATCGCGGCGTGCAGGTAGCGGTAACCCTTGAGCTGGCCGAGGTAGGCGGTTGCGGCGTGGCCGGCGCTGTAGCGGTAGAGCTTGCGGCGGTAGAACGCGGTGAAGTCGTCGACCGCGACCAGTCCCTCGATTCGCGGGAGCGGATGATTCAATGCTGCGGCGTCGACGGCGAACTCGGTGTGTGGTTCGCCGATCAGCACGAGCGGGTCTCCGGGACGCTCGGGCGGTAGCCGATGGGCAACCACGCGGCTGACCACTGCGCCGGAGAACCCGTGACGGCCCGCGTGTTCGAACCCGACCTGTTCGGCGACCAGCCGGCGCAGCCGCCTACCCGCGTCCTCAGCGTTCTCGAACGCGATCACGTTCACCTGTTGCTTCGCCGCCGACAGTCCCCGTGCGAGCAGCGGTGCGACCGAGTCCAGGGCACGCGGGCCGACCGCGGTACACACGACGTCGGCGTCGGCTATCGCCTGCTCCACCTCACTGGAACAGGAGATGTCGATGGCACTGACGCCGCTGACCCGGTCCTCGTGTAACCGATGGCCATCGGTGAGGCGCACGACGTATTCGCCGGCTGCCATCAACGGGGCGACCGCCCGGCGTCGGCCGACGAAGCAGATCTGGTAGCCCGAGCGGTGCAGCAGGTGGCCGGCGAAGCCCAATCCGACCCTGCCGGGCCCAATCACGACGGCCTTCATGCGGTCAACCCCACGGGTCTGGGCACTGCCTGGCCGGCCTCGATGACGGCGAGCGCGGCTGCGGCGTACACATAATCGGCGAGTCGAAGCGCCGCCTCCGGCACCCCCTTGAATCCCGGAAAGGGGTTGACGTCGACCACATAGGGCCGGTCGTCGCTGATCACGATGTCGAGGCCGAACAGGTCGGTGCCGATGACCGCGCCGACCTGCAACGCGATGTCGCGCAGTTCGGCGGTCACGGTGAACGGCTCACCGGTCTTCTCCTCGTAAGTCCGCGCCGGCCACACCCGCTTGACGCCGAACAGTTGGCCTCCGATGCAGTACAGCTTGCGGTCTCTGCCCTGCCGGGGATGGAAACGCTGCGCGAGCATCGGACCGTCGCCTGCTCCGAGCTCGAGGAGTTCGTCGACGTCCCAGACGACGTGCACGCCGCGGCCTTGTGACCCTCGGGTGGGTTTGACCACAATGGGGCCGCCGTCCAGCAGGGGCGCGAGCTGGGTCGGACGTTCGACCACCCAGGTGCCGGGCACCGGGATCCCGGCGCGCAGTAGCAGCGCAGTCACCAGCACCTTGTCCCGGCAGTCCCGGGACACGGGGTACGGGTTGATGATCCGCGCGCCGAGGCTGTCGAGGATGCCGGCGTGAGCGATCGAGGCGTCGCTCACCGAGCGCAGCACGTACAGGTCGTGGCTGGGGGTCATCTCGGCCAGGTTGGTCGCCTGGTTCTCGGGATGGAGCACATCCACGGTCGTGCCCCAGTCGCGCAACAGACGCAGCACCTCGGTGGTGACCGACTGTCCGCCCGGTGCGGGCTGGCGCATCAGGAAGGCGATCTTCATGCGGACGCCCCCCCCTTTCTGGCCTGGGCATGTGCAGCCGTGAGGACGTGGTCGGCGAGCAGCCGGTTCGCGTCCGGCACCGCGGTGAAGTTGGGAAAGTCGTTGATCTCGACCACGACCGGTCCGTTCGAAGTGTCGAGGCAGTCCACGCCGTACAAGCTCAGTCCGAACAGCCGTCCGCAGGTGCGTGCCAGGTTGGCCAACCGGTCGTCGAGGTCCGCCGGTCGAGCGCCGGCTAGAGCGCACGGGTTGATCGGCGACGGTTTGTGCACTGCGGTGAGGTGATTGCCGATCGCGTAGACCTTGAGGTCCACGCCGTCACCGGGTATGTGGCTCTGCGCCAGGGCGATGCGGTCTGGCCAGTTCAGCAGCCGCAGCTCGCGCTGGCTCATGACGAGTTTGAGCCCTTCGGCGTTGTCCCCGAACACCGGTTTGAGGATCAGTGGGTACGCCGCCGGCGGCACCCGTGCTGCCAGCATCTCCGTCGGCGCGATGAACGTCGCGGGCGTCGGCACACCTGCGCGCCGCAGCACTTTGGCCATGGCCACCTTGTCGCGCACTCTGGCCACCGCCTCGGCCGGATCCAGCACCGGCACACCAACCTCGGCGGCTGCGCGCAAGACGGCCAGGACTGCGTCACTGCGGCCACGGGCCACCATCACGTCGGCCGAGTTCACGACGTCGCGCAGCCGGTGTTGCCGGCGGCCGGGGCCAACGGCCTGCGGATCCACCACCGTCACCTCGTGCCCCGCCGACCGCAGCACTTCCACCAGCCCCGCGGGCTGTGCGTGGTCGGCGTACCGGGCCTCCCGCAGCACCGCAACCCGGCTGTGCCGGGGGTGCAGCCGGGTCGGCTGACGATCGAGCATGACCTGTGTCATGACGCACAGTTCACTCACCGTTGATGACAAGTTCATGAGTAGGCCATGAGAGTCCTCTTATGCGGCTGTCGTTATTCACTTCTTGCAGCCTCACTTCGGCGGTCCGGTTGGTCGTCCTTTGAGCAGTGCGTGCCAGGCGGGTCGCTGATGCAAGGCGGGAGCCGCATTTGAGCCATCTGATGTTTCACACATGTTCACTCGCTAGGGTCTGGTCGTGAGTGATGCCACGATGTCCGCGGGCCGGGGCCGGAGCCGGGGCCGGGCCCGCGGGGCGCCCGACCCGGCTCATGGTGGTCGGTGGTGCTGGTCATTCACGATGCTCGTTGGGCTTGTGTACGGCGGATCTCGACGGGCGAGGTGATGTCGATAGAGCTGCTGCAACCGCAGGCCGCGGATAGGGTGCCTTTCCTTATGCCGCCGTTAGCGATGCCGCCACCGCTCGCATTGGCACACAGCACCGACGTCCTGCGCCCAGCTGGTGTCCTCGATCCTCTCTGGTCCGCGAAATGGGATGGCTGGCGCGCTGTTTGGGGTGGCGGACGGTTGTGGGGCCGGCGCGGGACGGACCTGACCGGCTACTTCCCGGACCTGGTTCCGGTCCTGGCCGCGCGCCTACCCGCTGATGTTGTTGTGGACGGCGAGGTGGTCGCCTGGGACTCAGACCGCGGCCGACTGGACTTCCAGGGGTTATCACGACGACTCACCGCGGGGCGCCGGCTCGCGGCGGCCGCGGCAGCCAGACCGGCGCACCTGGCTTGTTTCGACCTGTTGGCCGCCGGCGGCATCGATCTCCGGCCACGGCCACTAACCGAGAGGTGGGCGCGCCTCGAGGAGATCCTGTCCGGGATATCCGCACCGATCGTGCTGTGTCAGCAGACCGATGACGAAGACACTGCCCTTCACTGGCACCAGACGTTGACCGTTGCCGGCATCGAGGGCCTGGTCATCAAGGCCGCGCGCAGCACTTACCCAACCCGCGCGGATCAACGGGTCTGGCACAAGCTCAAGGCCAGGACGCTGAGGTGTGAATCCCCAGCCACCGCGCGGCAGCCCGCTTCGCTGGACTGGTCGGGGGTGTCAGGCTGCTGGGTTGAGGTTGACAGTGTGTCCGAGGGCCTCGAGCTGGGCGATGAGTTTCCGGGTGCGTTGCTCCTTGCCGAGGCGGCGGCTGGCCCAGTCGGGGCCGAGCTCTTGGTAGTCGACGTTGTCGTGGACGATGTGCCAGTAGGCGATGAGGATGTCGTGGCGGGTGGCGCCGATCGCTTTGGGCAGCCCACGTCTGCCGCGGATCTGGGCGTGATGCGCGGCCAGGTAGGTGCCCTTCGTGCGGGACGCGGCGTGCGCGGCCTCCGTCAACGCTGTGCGGAGCGCGATCGAGCCGTGTCGGGTGTGCCCGGAGCGGCTCTTGCCACCGGAGGCGTTGTTCCCGGGGCAGATCCCGGCCCAGCTCGCGAGGTGCGCGGCGGTCGGGAACACCGACATGTCCGCCCCGCACTCGGCCAGCAGCATGATCGCGGTGCGCTGGGCGACCCCGGGGATGGTGGCGACCCGGTTCAGGATCGGTTGAAACGGGACGACGAGGCGGTCCAGCCGCTGATCGAGCTCGACGATCGCGGCGTCGAGGAAGTCGATGTGGGCGAGCATCTGCGCGACGAGCAGCCCGTGATGGTCGGTGCGGAACCGGCCGGCGAGTGCCTCCCGCAAAGCTGGGATCTTCGCCCGGAGCCGCCCCTTCGCCAGCTCGGCCAGCGTCTGTGGGTCCTGCTCGCCGGCGAGCAGCGCGTCGAGGATGGCCCGCCCGGACTTCGTCAGCAATGCCGAGGCGACGCTCGTCAGCTTGACCCCGGCATCTTGGAGGACCTTCTCCAGCCGTTGCACCACCCGGGTGCGTTCCTCGACGAGGGTCCGGCGGTGCCGGGTCAGATCCCGCAGCTCCCGGATCGGCGGTGGCGGGACGAAGCTGGGCCGGACCAGGCCGTGCTCGACCATCCGGGCGATCCACGCCGAGTCCGCCACGTCGGTCTTGCGGCCCGGGACGTTGTGCAGATGCTCGGCGTTGAGCAGCCACACCTCGAAGGTGTCCTCGAGCAGGTAGTACACCGGTTTCCAGTACACCCCGGTGGACTCCAGGCCGACCCGGGTGATCCGGTGCCCGGCCAGCCAGTCACCGAGGGCGGTGATCCCTGCGGTGGTCGTGGCGAATGTCCGCGTCTGTTGCTCACGCTGCTTGCGCCCGCCGCTCTCGGCGGGGAACCGCACCGTCGCGACCACAGTGTCCCGGTGCACATCCAGACCGGCGCACCGCTCCACCAGAACATCCATCGACCTCTCCCTCCGACGCAGCACAGCGGGTGCGTCGCCCCGGGAAAGGCCTGCAGTCAAAAGAGTCTGAGGTACGCGCTCGAAGCAGCAGGACCGAGTGCCTCAGGCCTTCACGCCATACTCCTATGCGAGCTCGTGGCACCAAGCGTCACCGGCGTCGGCCCGAAGCGACCCACCCATTCTCATCCCGGCCGAGTGGGCCGCGCCAGCGGCCACGAGTACTCCTATATCTGTCAAGCAGCGCCAGGGAGCGTCTCGCGCGTGGCGCGTAGCGGCCGCATGGCGGCTCAGAGTTCGAGTGCGAGGAGTCGTTGGAGGCAGCGGATGATCTCGGCTTTGTCTTGCCCTCGGCGGTTCGTCTGGTGACGTAGGCCTTGGTGGGTTCATGGTGTTGCATCCGGACGATCACGGCCCGGTAGAGCGCCGCGTTGGCCTGTCGGTGCCGCCGCGGTTGAGCCGGTGCCGGG